>PDZT01000131.1 GCA_002753105.1 Deltaproteobacteria bacterium YD0425bin50
CACTATTGAAGAACTGCATCGTTATTTGCCGCCTACAGCCAATTTTCATAACCCAGTGGATGTCATTGGGGACGCGAATCGGGAACGGTATGAAAATGCCCTTGCTACAGTGATCAGTGACACTAATGTAGATGGATGCTTGATCATTTTAACACCTCAATCCATGACGGATGCTATTGGAACGGCTGAAGCTATTGTTTCCATTTCCAAACGTTCACAAAAGCCAATCGTATGTAATTTTATGGGTGTTAAAGATGTTTCTGAAGGCAGAATGATGCTTGAGCGCCATAAAGTACCTGTATATGATTTTCCTGAAAATGCTGCCAAGGCTTTAGGTGCGTTGTACAGCGCATCACAATGGTTAAATCGACGGATATTGCCGCAATATAAAGCTGAATATGACATAGAAAAAGCAAAAGCGATTTTTGCCAAATATCAAGACAGAGACCGCGTAGTGTTAGATGAGATGGAAGCGAATCAGCTATTGAAATGCTATGGGTTTCATACCTTAAATATGGCATTGTGTACTACTGAAGAAGACGCTTTAGGTAAAGCGAGTGAAATCGGTTATCCGGTTGCAATGAAAATTGTATCTCCTCAAATAACTCATAAAACAGAGGCTGGCGGTGTTTTTTTAAATGTAAAAACACCGGATGAAGTGAAATCTGTTTTTCATCAACTCATTGAAAATGCAAAAAATTTTGATTCCTATGCGGTGATTGAAGGTGTATTGGTTCAACAAATGGCAACACCCGGAACTGAAGTTATTCTTGGTGCAAATCGTTACCCGAATTTTGGCCATTTAGTTATGTTTGGTTTAGGTGGAATTTTTGTGGAGGTCTTTAAAGATGTTGTGTTTAGGCTGTCATCATTAGGACGTAATAATGCACGGCGGATGGTTCGAAGTATTAAAGGCTATCCTTTATTGAATGGATTTCGTGGAAAACCCAAGGCAGATATTGAAGACATAGAGCGTTTATTGGTGAATTTAGGAGATTTGGTTCGCAATCATCCTGAAATCAAAGAGCTTGATATAAATCCATTGTTAGTCCATGAAAAAGGTAAAGGATCAACTGTGGCAGATGCTGTTATTACAATAGCAAAACCAGTAATTCCAAGATAAGGTGATGTTGATATGGTAGAACAAAATAAAGGATTTACAATAAAAGAATCATCGGATAATCAGAATCAGGTAAAATTGCCAACTATCAATTTTTCCACATTTATTTTGTCGCTTCATTCATCCGCGCTTGTTCATTTGGGAGTCGTAGCCAATCCAGTTTCAGGTAAAAAAGAAAAAAATAAAGATATTGCAAAACAAACCATAGATGTGATTAGTATGCTTGAGCAAAAAACAAAGGGGAATTTAGATGTTGAAGAAGATAGGTTGATTAAACACATTTTACATGACTTAAGACTGAAATTTATCAATGAAAGACTTTAATCAAAATTAAGGAGGATAGATTTATGGGTTATCTTCGAACGTATAAATTCTTATTCGTCATTTTTATTTATTTTATAATCCTATTTTCGGTAACATATGGAGAAGCAATAAGTTTTTTTCAAAGACCAGATACATTTAGTGCACTTGCGAAGGACTCAGGGCCAGCAGTTGTCAACATAAGTACAGAAAAAACGATTCAGGGAGGCGGGCCGGTTTTTAGACATTTTTTTAGAGATTATGGAGATCGGTTTGGTGATAAAAATGATCCGTTTAATGATTTTTTTGACCGTTTTTTTGGCAACAATGATACGGAACGAAATTTCAAACAAAAGAGTTTAGGGTCTGGATTTATTATTGATACTGAAGGGTATATTGTAACGAACAATCATGTTATAGAGGATGCAGATAAAATTATTGTCAAATTAAATAATGGGGATGAGTTCACGGCGGACATTAAAGGTCGTGATCCTAAAACCGATTTAGCACTGATTAAAATTCAGACAGATAAAAAACTACCTTTTTTAAAATTGGGGAATTCAGATGAATTGCAGATAGGAGACTGGGTTTTGGCTATTGGAAATCCATTTGGATTAGAACATACAGTTACTGCGGGTATTGTGAGTGCAAAAGGCAGAACTATTGGAGCTGGGCCTTATGATGATTTTATTCAGACGGATGCATCGATAAATCCCGGAAATAGTGGTGGGCCGCTGTTGAATATGAATGGTGATGTTGTGGGTGTAAATACAGCAATTATCGCAGCAGGGCAGGGGATTGGTTTTGCAATTCCAGTAAATATGGTGAAAGAAGTTATTGAGCAGTTGAAAGATGAAGGTGAGGTTACAAGAGGCTGGTTGGGGGTAGGGATTCAGGATTTAAAAAAAGATGTGGCTGAATATTACAATTTAAAAAATGGGAATAAAGGCGTTTTGGTAACCGAAGTATTTCCCGGAGACCCTGCGGAGGAAGCAGGAATAAAAGCGGGGGATATCATTATAAGGGTCAATGGAGATGCTATTGACTCCAGTCGTCAGTTATCTCGTCTTGTTGCTAAAACCAAGATTGGTGAAAAACTATCTGTTACTGTTCTAAGAAATGGAAAAGAAGAAACAGTTAAGGTTAAAATTGTCAAACGAAAAGACGATAAAAGGCCAAGGATATCTCAGTCTCTTTCTAAAGAAGATGCTGAATTTGGAATTCAGGTACTTGATATTACAGAAGAAGTGATAAGTCGATTTGATCTGAATGAAAAAGAAGAAGGTGTTATTGTTGCTGAAATTGGACGGAATAGTAAGTCTGAAGAATCTGGATTGATGGTCGGTGATATTATTTTAGAGATTAATCACGAGAAAATTCGTTCATCAGATGAGTATAAAAAAAGACTTGCTGAGGTCAAAAATGAAAAAGAAATATCTTTATTTATAAAACGGCCGAATGCTGGATTTTTAGTTGTAAAACTCATGGGTTCGTAGTTTTATTTAATGATACGTCAAATTTTTGCGCCAGCCAAACTCAATTTATTTCTTTATATAACGGGCAAAAGGGATAATGGGTATCATGAATTATGTTCACTCATGTACCCAATATCACTGTATGATGAGTTGATATTAGATTCATCTGCACACGAGATAGAACTTACGTGTGATCATCCTGATGTACCTAAAGATCATACGAATATTGCATCACGAGCTGCTGTTATCTTTTTTGAAAAGATTGGACAGCCTAAACGGTTAAAGATTCATATTGTCAAGCATATCCCAGTAGGTGGTGGGTTAGGCGGAGGAAGTAGTAATGCCGCCTCTGTATTATTGTTTTTAAACGAATGTTATGGTTATCCGTTTACTCAAAAGGAACTCATGGATATTGGGCTTAAGCTCGGCGCAGATGTCCCTTTTTTTATATTTAATCGACCGGCTTTAGCGTGTGGTATTGGAGAAGAATTAACTTCTGCTCTTGAAATTCAAGAGCGTTGGAATATTCTATTGATTTATCCGGGCTTTTCAGCCTCAACTCGTGAAGTATATAAAAATGTGAATTTAAGATTGACAAACCCTAAAAAAAAGATTACTAACGCCATTTTAAAAAAAGAAAAAGTTGATCTAATAAATTTGATGCAAAATGATCTTGAGATTTCAGCTTTTAAACTGTATCCAAAATTACAGGAATTGAAAGATGCATTCTGTAATACGGAAAGTATTAAAGTGTTGATGACAGGTAGTGGTTCATGCATGTTTGGTTTATTCAAAGATACAGAAACACTGATTCTTGCAAAACAGCAATTGGAACCTGTACTTAAAGAATATCCATTGGCAAGAAGTTATCAAGTTTATTTGCTCACATAGAAAAAACAGTTACTGGGGCGTCGTCAAGCGGAAAGACACAGGGTTTTGATCCCTGCATTCGTAGGTTCGAATCCTGCCGCCCCAGCCATTTTAAGGTATTACTTAAAGAAGATAATTTATGGTTATAGACACTGAAATACTTAAAGAAGATAGAGAAAATACTGTAGAGAATGCTACTTCTGATGATCAATATTCAATATTTACGGGAAATTCTAATCCTGAACTTGCGCAGAAGGTTTGTCTATATTTAAACAGACCTATAGGTCAGGCAAAGGTTTCGAAATTTAGTGATGGCGAAATTCAAATTGAAATTGATGAAAATGTTCGATCGAAAGATATCTATATTATTCAATCCACATGTTCTCCTGTAAACGATAATTTGGTTGAACTTTTATTGATGATCGATGCAATGAAGCGCTCTTCAGTAAGGCGTGTAACTGCTGTGATTCCATATTATGGTTATGCACGTCAGGATAAAAAAGTAGCACCTCGGGTTCCAATCAGTGCTAAAGTGGTTGCGGATATTTTAACGAATGTAGGAGCAAATCGTATTATAACCATGGATTTACATGCTGGACAAATCCAAGGTTTTTTTAATATACCTGTTGATAATCTGTATGCAGCTCCTGTGTTGTTAGACTATATAAGGCAAAATTTTAAGGATCAACTCGTCATTGTTTCTCCTGATGCAGGTGGCGTGGAGCGGGCAAGGGCATTTGCAAAACGACTCAGTGCTGGGCTTGCAATTATTGACAAAAGAAGAACCATGCCAAATGTAGCTAAAGCAATGGCTGTTATCGGTGATGTTACCAATAAAGTGGCTGTTATTCTTGACGATATGGTAGATACAGCAGGAACATTAACTGAGGCAGCAAATGCGCTTTTAGAAAATGGAGCAAGAGAAGTACACGCGTGTTGTTCTCATCCCGTGTTATCTGGTCCAGCAATACAAAGAATTCACACATCTGAGATCAAAACACTGGTAACAACAGATACAATTCCTTTGGCCAATGAGGCAAAGAATTGTAAAAAAATAGTTGTTCTTTCGATTGCAAGGCTAGTTGGGGAAGCAATTATTCGATGTTTTAGGGGAGATTCAGTAACTTCCCTATTCGTGTAGTTATTCTGATATATTTATAAAAAAGACGTACTGAAGGAGGAGAATTCTTGGAATTTATAACGTTAACATCGACTGTCAGGGAAAAAAAAGGAAAAGGGCCTGCAAGGTGTGCTAGAAGTGATGGAAAAATTCCTGCAGTGTTATATGGTCCTCAAATGGAATCTAATTCGCTTATGATTGATTCCAAGGAGTTTGAAACAGTTTGTAAACAGTTACATGCCGCTAATATATTTGTTAAACTTCAGGTTACCAATCCATCTAATGAGACAACTTCTGACTGTCCTGTATTGATCAAAGAAATACAAAAGAATCCATTGACCAATAAGGTTATCCATGTTGATTTCTATGCGATTTCAATGGATAGACGGATATCCATACGAGTACCTGTCGTTCCTGTTGGAAAAGCCAAAGGGACTGAATTGGGAGGGCTTTTACAGATTATTCGAAGACACCTAGAGATTAAATGCAAACCCATGCATGCTCCACAACGTATAGAAATCGATGTGAATTCACTGGATATTGGTGATGCAATTCATGTCGAAGATATCGTTTTGAGTGAAGGTGTCGAAATTCCACATGATGTGAATTTTACAGTCATTACTATTGTTGTACCCAAAGGTGAAAAAACTGTAAAAACAGATGAGGAAGCTGAAGAAGATACCGCCACTGCTAAAGCGGCCTAGTAAAAATAAGATGATATGCAGGCGTACTTGATTGTTGGTCTTGGTAATCCGGGGAAACTATACGAAAAAACTCGTCATAATATGGGGTTTAAAGTTGTTGATCGATTATCAGAAATTTTAAATATATGCATTACAAAAAAGCAATGGAATTCCCTTTATGGTCAGGGAAGGCTAGGAGAAAAACAGATTATCTTGTCAAAACCTCAGAATTTCATGAATCTAAGTGGCCAGCCTGTCTATCAAACAGCACATTATTTTGGAATATCCACACAAGATATGGTGGTTATATATGATGATATCGATTTACCATTTAACCAAATTAAAATTAAAGAGAAAGGAGGGCATGGCGGACACAATGGAATGAAATCCTTGATTGATGCGTTTGGGCATAACCGCATACCACGTATCCGTATGGGGATTGGACGTCCAAGTTTAAACCGAGAAGTGGTTGAGCATGTTTTAGGCCAATTCACAAAAGAAGAGGAAGATCAACTCAATGAAGTGATCATTCGTGCAAGCGATGCTGTGGTAACGATTTTGAATGAGGGCATCATCAAAGGAATGAACAAATTTAATAAATAAGGGTTGGAGTTAAGGATGGTATTATTTTTTTAGATGGAGGAATGTATGAATTTAATTATGGATAATTTACCCATATTATGTACTCTTGTTGGAATGAGTGGTGTTTTGTTTGCAATTTTAGTAGCAGTTTCAGTAAAATCAGCACCTGCAGGTAATGAACGGATGCAGGAAATTTCAGCTGCAATTAAAGAAGGCGCTATTGCTTACTTAAATCGTCAGCTTCGTACCATGTCTATTGCTGGCTTGGTAATTGTATTAGTTTTGCTTTTTGCTCCCGGAATGGGCTTTTCCTCTGCATTAGGTTTTGTGATTGGTGCAGTTGCTTCGTTTGTTGCGGGTTATGTTGGCATGCGTGTTTCAGTTATTGCTAATGTGCGAACTGCAGAAGCTTCAAAAAATGGTTTGGCAGCCGGTTTATCTATGGCTTTCAGAGGCGGGTCTGTTACAGGTATGATGGTTGCTGGATTAGCATTAACTGCTGTTGCAGGCACCTATACGATGTTTACAATAATGGGCATCCCCCAAAAAGAAATCGTAACTGCATTGGTAGCTTTGGGATTTGGTGGTAGTTTAATTTCGATTTTTGCACGTCTTGGTGGTGGTATCTTTACTAAAGGTGCAGATGTTGGTGCAGACTTAGTTGGTAAAGTTGAAGCTGGAATTCCAGAAGATGATCCTCGAAACCCTGCTACTATTGCTGATAATGTTGGGGATAACGTTGGGGATTGCGCTGGAATGGCTGCAGATTTATTTGAAACCTATGCAGTAACCTCAGTTGCTGGAATGGTTCTTGCCCATTTACTTTTCCCACAACATCATATGGCTTTTATTTTCCCATTGATTCTTGGATCAATTTCTATTGTTGCTTCAATGATTGCCATGGGATTTGTTCGTTTAGGAAAAAGCGAATATATCATGGGTGCATTGTACAAAGGGATGTTTGGCTCAGCTATTATAGCAGCGATTGTATTCTATTTTGCAACAGTTGTGTTTATGAGTGATTTACCCGGATATTCAGCTTTGTCGATTTACTATGCATCTCTTGTTGGTTTAGTATTAACCGTACTTATAGTTATTATTACCGAATATTATACTGGTAAATACAAACCCGTTAAAGACATTGCTCAGGCCTCAACAACAGGTCATGGAACAAACATCATTGCAGGTTTAGCATTAAGTATGCAAGCAACTGCAGCACCTGTTATTGCGATTTGTATTTCAATACTTGTTTCTTATCACTTTGCAGGTCTGTATGGTATCGCAATTGCTGCTGTTTCCATGCTTTCCATGACAGGAATGGTTATTGCCATTGATGCATACGGTCCAATTACAGATAATGCTGGTGGTATCGCTGAAATGGCAGAAATGGAAGACAGTGTACGCGCAGTCACTGATCCTCTTGATGCTGTTGGAAATACTACAAAAGCAGTAACCAAAGGATATGCTATTGGTTCTGCCGGTCTTGCAGCACTCGTTTTATTTGCAGCTTATGTTCAGGAATTTGAAGCTAGTGGAACAAAACTGGTATTCGCACTTTCTGATGTAAAGGTTATCATTGGATTGTTTATTGGTGGATTATTACCCTATTTGTTTGCGTCATTTGCCATGAAAGCTGTTGGTAATGCCGGTGGAGCTGTTGTTACTGAAGTTAGAAGACAATTCCGAGAAATTCCGGGTATTATGGAAGGTAAAGCAAAACCAGATTATGCTGCATGTGTTGATATTGTTACCCGTTTTGCTTTAAAAGAAATGGTTGTTCCCGGTCTTTTGCCAGTAGCAGTACCCATTATTATTGGATTTACGTTAGGACCAGTTGCTCTTGGCGGCTTATTAATCGGTTCAATTGTTACAGGTCTTTTTGTAGCACTTTCAATGACAACAGGTGGTGCTGCATGGGATAATGCCAAAAAATATATAGAAGATGGTCATTTAGGTGGAAAAGGCAGTGATGCACATAAAGCTGCTGTAACCGGTGATACAGTTGGCGATCCGTATAAAGATACTGCAGGCCCAGCCGTTAACCCAATGATTAAAATATTAAACGTTGTTGCGTTGTTGATGGTTCCATTCTTAATTTAGTATCTGATTTTACTAAAGAAAATATAAAAGGATTGGTGTGAATATACCAATCCTTTTTTTTTGCTATTGATTGATCATTAAGAATGTGTTATAGAGCAAGGTTATATTTTGGATGATGACACATTGCATCATTTTGCATCATTTGGTATGTCCATGTATGGAAGAATATGCATGTAAGGATAAAAAATAAATTATGGTGATAAGATGGCAAAAAAAGCATTAAAAGAAAGATGTGAATTACAGAAACAAATTGGCAAAACGTTTTATGTTGGAGACCTTGCTGTGTATCCAGCACACGGGGTTGGACGAGTCGAATCCATTGAAAGTAGAAAAATCAATGGAGATACCATGACGTTTTATATTTTAAAAATTCTTGAAAACAATATGGTGATCATGATCCCAACAAAAAATGTTGAATCAGTTGGATTAAGAGAATTGATTTCAAGTGATGAGATTCCAAAAGTCTTTGATATTCTTATGGAAAAAAGGGAAATCTCTTTTGATAATCAAACATGGAATAGACGATATCGAGAATATATGGATAAAATCAAAACAGGTTCCATATATGATGTGGCTGAAGTGTTTAGGGATTTGTATTTGTTAAAATTAACCAAGGACTTATCTTTTGGAGAACGAAAATTATTAGATACCTCTCAATCTTTACTGATTAGAGAACTTTGTATTGCAAAAAATGTTGAAGAAAAAGTAATGCTTTCGAATGTACAAACCATGTTTAAAAAAATGAATGAGATGATATTTTGAACGATAAATACGCCTAAATTTTTATCCAAAGGATGAATACTAAAAATGAAACATTCTCAATTCATGTGGTCAAAAAAGATGATGGAAAACGACTAGACCATTTCCTATCCACACAATTGAATCAAGTTTCACGAACAACAGTATGTGATGCAATTAAACAAGGTTATATTCGTGTCAATAACACATCCAAAAAACCAAGTTACCATGTAAAAGAATTGGATTGTATAACCGGTTGTCTTCCTGAAAGACAGCCGGTTTTATTTTCCCCGGAACCCATCCCATTAGAAATTCTCTTTGAAGATGATGATATTCTCGTTATTAACAAACCCGATGGACTCGTAGTACATCCAGCCCCCGGAAATTATCATGGAACACTTGTTAATGCATTATTGTATCATTATCCAACCTTAAAAGGTATTGGAAATGATGACCGTCCGGGAATCGTACATCGTTTAGACAAACATACAACAGGAGCCATAATTATAGCTAAAAATTATGTTGCTCACCAGAGATTATCAGAATATTTTAAAGAACGACAAGTAAAAAAAAAATATCTTGCATTGGTCTGGGGAAAATGTTCTTCATCCGATGGGCATATTACCTTACCCATAGGCAGGCATCTATCTGATCGAAAAAAAATGTCTGTTGCAACATCTAAACCTCGACATGCAGAAACCTATTGGCAAGTAAAAAAAACATTAGGGCCAATAACACTTTTAGAAGTAACTTTGCTGACAGGGCGTACACATCAAATTCGTGTCCATTGTTCTGCGATGCAGCATCCAATTGTTGGGGATGATGTCTATGGATACAAAACAATACCATCACACTTGATCAATACAAATAATCCACTCTATGAGCAATTTAAAAAAATCGTTACACGTCAAATGTTACATGCGTTTCAACTCGGTTTGCCACATCCTCGCAACCAACAATGGATGGCATTTGAAGCCCCCATTCCTCAAGATATGCTCAATATGATAGATTTATTAGAACAGGCGAGTATTATTTCTTTTTAAAAACGTTTCTCCAGCCTGTGACCGGTTGACTTATGGGTATCAGATGGCCGA
>PDZT01000132.1 GCA_002753105.1 Deltaproteobacteria bacterium YD0425bin50
ATACACATCAGATAAAAAATTTTAAGCAGTTGATTTGATTGCAAAAAAACAGAAACGAAGATCACAATGAGGACTTCATGCTGAATATCGAAGGGTATCAATTTACAGAAAAAATTTATGAGAGCAACAAAACCATTGTATATCGAGGCATACGCAATTCAGACCAGATTCCAGTCATTGCAAAAGTGTTGAGGGTAGATGTTTCAAATTATGTACAACAACGCAATTATCAGCATGAATATCAAATTACCCGGTATTTAGATATTCCGGGCGTTTTAAAAACGTATGCTTTGGTGAATACGAATAATTCAATTGCCTTAATTTTAGAGGATTTTGGCGGCGTTACGTTAGACAAGTATCTTGTTTCTGATCCCAAGGAATTAAATCAGCTTTTGCAAATTGCAATGAGTGTTACAGACATTATTGATATGATTCATCAGCATGGGATTATTCATAAAGATATCAAGCCTTCTAATATTCTGATCAATCCAGATACCCTGCAAATTAAAATTTCTGATTTTTCGATTTCAAGTCAAATCGCACGAGAGATGAAACGATCATCTCCACCTGAACGGATAGAAGGAACATTAAACTATATTTCGCCTGAACAGACTGGACGAATGAATCGGTGTATTGATTATCGTACGGATTATTATTCGTTAGGGGTATTATTTTATTGGATGTTTTCAAAATGTCTTCCATTTGAAACGAAAGAACCGATAGAACTTATTTATGCACATGTGGCTAAACAGGCTGTGCCTGTTCATGAAATCAACCTCGATATTCCAGTGCCGCTTTCATCGATTGTCATGAAACTGCTTTCAAAAAACGCAGAAGACCGCTATCAAAGTGCATTTGGATTAAAAACTGATTTGCGGAAATGTTATCGGGATATTCAGACAACGGGTACTGTAGCGTCATTTGATTTAGGTTTATCCGATATTTCGTCTGTTTTTCAGTTTCCAGAACACCTGTATGGTAGAGAAGACGAAGTGCAACACTTATATAATCTGTTGGATAAGGCAGCAGCCGGAGAAAAACAAATCGTTTTTTTGTCGGGTCCTTCAGGAATAGGAAAATCTTTTTTAATTACTGAACTTCAAAAAAAAAATATTGGAATCAAGGGTTTTTTTATCTCAGGGAAATATGACCATCTCAGAATCAACACCCCTTATTCATCCATCGTTCAAGCCTTTCATGAATTAATCCGTCAAATACTGAGTGAGCCGGATAAAAACATACAAGAATGGAAAAAAAAGATAGAGGAGACCTTAAAAGATACAGGAAAATTATTGGTTAATATCCTTCCCCATCTTGACCGGTTGATTGATACAACACCATATGATCAAGACTCAACAGAGTTGTCATCCCGTCATTTCAATATTGTATTCCGCAATTTTATCCATATTTTTGCCACAAGCAGTCATCCATTATGTTTATTTCTGGATGACATGCAATGGATGGATAGTGCGAGTCTTAAACTGTTAAAATCAATATTAACGGATAATCGGTTAAACCATTTTTTCTTTATTGGTTCATATAGAAATACCGAAATATCCGATGACGATTGTATCAGTCACTTGTTACAAGACTTAAAGCATTACGCCATCACTTTTCATGAATTGCAGTTATCACCGCTTTCTGTTCCAGCAATTGAATCATTAATTCGTGATATGTTACGCATTCCTTTTGCACAAACCAAACGATTAGCAACTATTGTTCATGTAAAAACCAATGGAAATCCTTTGTTTGTAAAGTCGTTTTTACAATCTCTTTTCAAAGAAAATTTTATTTTCTTTAAGGATGGCTGGCAAGTTCAATTTAACCCGATTGAATTTATAAATTATCCCGATAATATTCAAGTCGTGCTTGAACAGCATGTTAAACGGATATCTGAAAATACTCAAAAAATATTAAAAATTGCTTCATGTATGGGATTAAGTCTGTATATCGATACATTAGCTACGGTTTATGGAAAATCAGAAGAGGAGACCATTGATGATCTTCGAGAAGCAATTGATGAAGGCATACTGATCAAAATAGAAGATTCTGTCAAATTTATTCATGACCGTATTAAAGAAGTCCTGTATAACCAAATCCCAATCAACGAGCGTTTGGAAATTCATTTTCAGATTGGAACCACACTGTTATCACAAACCCACGAAGATCAATTAGTTGACCGTGTTTTTTTTATTGTCTATCAGTTAAATACGGCTATCGGATTTATTACATTACCCTTTGAACGCAAAAAAGTCGCATCCTTAAATCTATTAGCTGCGCAACGTGCACAACAGGCCAATGCTTATGAAGCTGCCATGCAGTATATTGAGCAGGCACAACTGCTTTTACCTGTGGATCCATGGCAGCGTGAATACGATATCATGCTTAGAATCGTTGCTGAAAAGGCTAAGATCAGTTATCTAAAAGGAGAAGTTGAATTATCGCGCGCGTATTGTACTGAAATACTTGAACATGCCAAAACAGCTATAGATAAATCGCTTGGATATGAAATATTGATCAAACAGGCGACATCATCAAATGAAATGGACAAAGCGCTGTCTGTTGCATTTTCCGCATTTGAATCTTTTGGCGTTTATATTCCGCAATCCGCAACTGATTTTTTGGTATTGCGCCTGACTGCTATAACCCGGTTGCGTTTACTGTTGAAAACCATTGAAGATTTAGAAAATCTCAATGAATTATCCGACCCCGTCAAGAGAAGCATTATACGGATATTAACCATCCTGCTTGTCCCGCTTTATGTAACCAACCATCGTTATTTTATTCTGATTACATTAAAACTCATCCACCATATCTTAGCTTATGGGCATTCAACGGATTCTGCACTGACTTTTGTTTGTTACGGACAAATTCTCTGCCGGTTTTCCAAAGATATCGATGCTGGATATACCTATAGCCAGCTTGCATTACGACTTCTCGATCAGTATCCCTCCCAATCGATTTCTGCTAAAGTTCATTTTATATATGGGGCTAGTATTCATTATTGGAAACATCCAGTCTATGAATCTCTGGAATATCTATTAAAAGCGATCCAGCATGGTCATGATTCCGGAGAAGATGAAACTGTTGCCTATGCTTATTTCGTATATTTTTTAACCTTGTTTTTCATGGGTAAACCTATTTCAGAAGTCATTGAGCAGTGTGCGACCTATCATAGTACCATTTTAAAACTTAACAAGGTTGTCGTATCCCAATTATTCTCGCTTTTTTATCAATTCGTTATTGTTTTACAAAAGGATACCTCCTATCCTTTAGTTATTAGAGGCGATATATGTAATGAAGAGGAATTTCTGAACCAGATCAAAACAAATGATAATCGAGCAGCATTGGGGGTATATTGTGTTTTTAAACAGCGTTTATTTTTCTTATCTGGAGATTATCAAATAGCAATTCATTGGGCAATCAAGGCTGAACGTCAAATTCGTCATTTTTTTTCAGTATTACCAATGATAGACCACGTATTTTTTTATTCGCTTTCACTGTGTTTTTTATATCCATCCGTAGATAAATCTGAACGAAACCGAATAGTGAATCAGTTCAAGCGGCTGCTGAACCAGTTTCAAACATGGGCTAAACACGCAACGTATAACCTTGAACATCGTTATCTGATTCTTCAGGCAGCTTATTCCCGTATGAATGGTCAGATATTTGAGGCGATTCAACTTCTTATAAAAGGCATAAGTATCTCGCGTGAGTATGGATTTATTCCAGATGAAGCCATTGCTGTAGAATTGATGGCAAGCTGTTATGCATCTCTGAATATGACAAAAGAATCCTCAATTTATATTAAAGAAGCCCGATGTCTCTATTCTGCATGGGGAGTTAAAGCCAAAATTATTGATATTGAGCTAAATCATAAAGAACTGCTTTCAGTAAAATTAGATGTCAATACTCGTGAAGAGTGGAACGAAATGATTACAGCATCAAGCAGTTCCACAAATATTGATGTGAATTCGATTATTCAGTCCTATCGTACCATCTCAAGAGAAGTAGTGATTGAAAATCTCATTAAAAAACTGATTCGGATTGTTATGGAAAACGCATGTGCACAACGTGTGGTTTTTCTGATGCAGAAAAAAGAACAGTTTTTTATTGAAGCTGAAGGCAATGTCAATGAAGAAGATGTTACCTTGTTGCGTTCGATTCCTTTAGATGAACAAGGGATGCTGCCGGAATCCATTCTTCGTTATGTTATTAATACCCGTGAAACAATCGTCATTGATGATGCATCAATAGACCTGCGTTATGCAGATGATCCATATATTCAAAAACAAAAACCGCGTTCGGTGATGTGCATGCCTATGATTTATCAAAATCGAATCACAGGTATTTTGTATATGGAAAACAATTTGGGTAAAGCTGTTTTTACATCCGAACGGCGCCGGGTTATTGATGTGTTATCAGTTCAAGCGTCGATTTCTTTAGAAAATGCCCTATTATACAGTAAACTGATCGGTGAAGTGGTGAACCGGCAAAAAACTGAAATAGCGCTAACTGAATCTCAGGAAAAATACAAATTTGTTGTCGAAAATGCAAATGATGCAATTGTTGTGTTACAGGATAACATTATCAAATTCTGTAATAAAAAAACATCTGATATTTTGGGGTTTAATGAAAAAGAAATTCTCTCAAAATATTTTTTGGATTTTATCTATACTGAAGACCGGGAGTTGGTTGAGACTCGCTATCAGGCACGGATAACTGGCGAATCTGTACCCACGAATTATATATTTCGGGTGAGAAATAAATCTGGAAACCTATACTGGGTGGATATGAATGCGGTGCTGATCAACTGGGAAGGAAAACCGGCAACACTTGCGTTTATGCGCGATATCACGTTACAAAAAAAGCTGGAAAATCAGCTTTTACAAGCGCACAAAATGGAGTCGATTGGTACGCTTGCAGGAGGTATTGCGCATGATTTTAACAACATGCTTCAAGGCATTTCCGGATATACCCAGCTACTTCTGATGGACAAAAAAGAGGATGATCCGGATTATCAGAAACTGTCAGCTATTGATCGGTCTGTACAACGGGCAAGCGCCTTAACGAAACGCCTTTTAATTTTCAGCCGCAAAGTTGAAAGTTTGTTTAGACCTGTGCTGTTGAATCAGGAATTGCTTCATGTCAAACAAATGCTTGAGCGGATGATTCCCCGAATGATTAAAATTGAAATGTATTTAAGCAAACAACACATTCTGATCAATTCTGATCCTGTACAACTTGAACAAGTTATTTTGAATCTTGGTGTCAATGCAGCCGATGCCATGCCAGATGGCGGACGTTTACTTTTTGAAACGGAATTAGTGAAATTGGATGCAGAATATTGCCAGAATCATTTAGGGGTAAGTCCGGGAGACTATGCAGTGTTAATGATTACAGATACTGGTTGCGGTATTAGTAAGCAGAATCAGCAGCATATTTATGATCCGTTTTTTTCTACCAAAGGCTTACATAAAGGCACAGGATTGGGATTGTCTGTGGTTTACGGTATTGTACAGGCACATGAAGGGGCTATTCATTGTTACAGTGAAATCGGTAAAGGAACCTGTTTTAAGGTATATTTACCAGTTATCAATACCCAAGCAACCCTTCCAACTGAACTAGAAAAAGAAACTAAAGAAGATAAATCCCTTTGGTATGGCAATGAAACCATTCTTATTGTTGATGATGAAGAAGCAATTCTCGATACTGTAAAAAATATGCTTGAACGATGCGGTTATAAAATTATTTTAGCCATCAATGGCGAAACTGCATTGGATTTGTATAAAACGCATGAAAAGATTGATTTGGTTATTTTAGATTTAAGTATGCCCGGCATGGGAGGAAGCAAGTGCATGGAATTACTTTTAGCCATGAACCCTGATGCAAAAATTTTATTAGCAAGTGGCTATTCCTCTTCTAGTATATCCAACATTATCAGTATGGGGGCTTCTGGTTTTATAGGTAAACCTTATCAATTTACAAATTTGTTACGTGCGGTTCGAGAGGTTTTGGATAAACCTAAAGGAAGGGTTAATTCATGAAGACTAATATGGGTAATCCCTCCAAATTTTGAGAATTTTATTTAGAACCCATAAATGCGAAAAGGTATTATCGAAGAATACGCCCCGCCGTTCACCTTGCCGTTAGGTTCTAATATCTCCTCCCATTGAACTGAACCAGTGCCAAATGTTTTTGAAAAAACATCCATTAATAATTCTTCTTATTATATTTTTCATTTTTGTAATAAAAATCTATAATATTACATAAATGTAATATTGTTCACTTCCTCTATAAATCAAAAGAACAAATTTATTAAATAAAATCAAACTATTAAATATATTTATTTTCTTCGGTACATGCTTTGCATGTTATCTTGAATAAACAAGGCACTTTATTCAGAGAACATAATAATTATGTTACAGATGTTCAGATAAATAAATCTAAATATAGGAGAAAACATGAAATGAAACGTATTGAAGCAATCATTAAACCTTTTAAACTAGATGATGTTAAAAAGAGTCTTAATAAAATCGGCGTTAACGGAATGACTATTGTTGAAGTCAAAGGTTTTGGGCGTCAAAAAGGGCATAAAGAGATATATCGAGGAGCAGAATACGTAGTTGACTTTATTCCAAAGGTACAACTGATTACAGTTGTTGATGATGTGTTGGTCGATGATATTGTAAAGTTGATAAGTAAAGAAGCTTATACCGGCAATATCGGTGATGGGAAAATTTTTATTACCCCTGTAGAAGATGCAATCAGAATTAGGACTGGGGAAAAGGGCATCAATGCTATCTAACTATGAACTTAAAAAAAATGAAACCACTAACTTTATTAATTTAAGGAGATAAAACAAAATGAAATTATTAATAGCTGCAATCTTAGCAATTATAACATTTATGCCTTTTTCTTTAGCATTTGCAGGTGATGAAGCCTTAAACACAGGAAATACAGCTTGGATGATTGTTTCCACAGCACTTGTTATGATGATGACGCCAGCAGGTTTAGCTCTATTTTATGGTGGGATGTCAAGATACAAGAATCTTTTAAATACATTTGCCATGACTTTTGTCGCTTATTGTCTTGGAAGTGTTATCTGGGTTATTTTGGGTTATACCCTTGCATTTGGCCCAGATAAAGGCGGTATTATTGGTGGATTGGATTATCTGTTTTTTAATGGAATTGGTGTAAACAGTTTGAATGGAAGCATTCCGACATCGGTGTTTGCCGTCTTTCAGATGACTTTTGCAGCTATAACAGTCGCACTTGTTCTAGGTTCAATTGTAGATAGAATGAAATTTTCCTCATGGATTGTCTTTACGATATTGTGGATTATATTCATCTATTGCCCGATTGCTCACTGGGTATGGGGTGGTGGATGGATGGCTAAAATGGGAGCGCTGGATTTTGCAGGAGGTACGGTTGTTCATATTAATGCTGGAGTGGCAGGTTTAATTTTAAGTTACTTTGTAGGAAAGCGCATCGGTTATGGAAAAGAAGCTATGATTCCATCTAGTATTTCATTAACAGCTTTAGGCGCAGCATTATTATGGTTTGGCTGGTTTGGTTTCAATGCTGGCAGTCAGTTAGCCGCTGATGGAATTGCAGGCTCTGCGTTTTTAGTAACCAATACATCTGCTGCTATGGCTGGTCTTTCATGGATGTTTGCAGAATGGGCGCGAACAAAAAGACCTACGGTTCTTGGTATTGCTTCAGGAGTGGTCGCTGGCCTTGTTGCAATTACACCTGCATCAGGATTTGTAAATATGCCAGCATCATTAGTTATTGGAGCAGTTGCTGGAGTTCTTGGTTATTTCAGTGTTTCAGTTATTAAGCATAAGATTGGTTATGATGATTCGCTGGATGCTTTTGGCGTTCATGGAATGTGTGGGACATGGGGAGCATTGGCAACTGGAATTTTTGCGAATCCTGAAGTGAATATTCTCGGAAAAGGTTTATTGTTCGGCAATCCGAAGCAGTTATGGATTCAGATCATATCCATTTTAGCCACAGCAATATATACGGCCATTGGAACAGTAATCGTTATATTGATCACTAAGGCAATAACTCGAGGCCTTAGAGTTGAGAAAGAAGAAGAAATTGAAGGATTGGATAGTACAATTCATGGAGAACGAGGCTTTGAAATCGATTAAATAAATATTTAAAATAAGGAGTTATGATCATTATGAAAAAAATTGAGGCGATTATAAAACCATTTAAGCTTGATGATGTAAAAGCTGCATTAAATGATATCGGAATTTCAGGTATGACAATCACTGAAGTCAAAGGATATGGCCGTCAGAAAGGACATAAAGAAATATACCGTGGAGCTGAATATGTTGTTGATTTTATCCCTAAAGTTAAGATTGAGATCGTTGTAGATACTGAAAGAGTCCCCAAAATCATTGAGACTATTCAGAAGTCTGCATTTACTGGTAAAATTGGAGATGGAAAACTATTTGTTCTACCCATTGAAGACGCTATCCGTGTTCGCACAAATGAAAAAGGAAAAGATGCCATTTAGGGATTTTTCAAATTCAAGTTTATTTTTACCTAAAATTGCAAATACGGCTTAGGGATGAAAATTAAATAAGTTCCTCATTTGTCTGAATCACAGATTAAACGGATTAAAGGATTACACGGATTCTTTAAGGAAGCATATTTGTGTAATCCAAGTAATCTTATTTAATCCGTGATCCTTAATATATATTCAATACAATATAACGTATTATAATCTTTTCTCAATAAGTTAACTATGTATGTATAGATTAAAATTTAATTAAGGATAAAAAAATGAAAAATTTATTATTAAGATTGACAGTATTTTGTGTAACTTTTTTAGTAAGTATTCATATTTCATCGGCTGCTAATGTTATGAACACGTTAAATTTTAATTCAGCCTATGTGTGGCGTGGTATTACCTTTAACGATGGTTTTGTAGCCCAACCCTCTATTGATGTATCTTTAAATGGTTTCGGGGTCAATGTTTGGGCAAATATGGATATTGATGATTACAATAATACATTAGAAGAAGATGAATTTTCAGAAATTGATATTACTCTAAGATATGGACTGGATTTAAAGCCGTTATCTATAAATTTTGGATGTATTCAGTATCTTTTTCCAGCCGGAGCACACGGTACAAGAGAATTATACTTGAGTGTCGGAATGAACCCAGTTGAAAACTTAACAACAACATTCAACTTAAATTATGATTTTGATCAAGTTGATGATTTTTACTCTAATGTAAGCATTGCCTACAATATCGAAGTGATGTCAAAACTTAACGCTGGTATTACTGCTTCAGGAGGATATGCAGGAAATGATGCCTCTCTTGGAACAGATGGTGGGTTAAATGATTATCAATTATCTATTTCATCAACCTACTCGGCTACAGATTCCCTATCCTTTTCTTTCTTTGTAGCTTATACGGGTAATTTTGATGATAAGGTTTTGCCAGATCAGGATGTGGATTGGTTTGGAGGAATTGGTATTAATTACAGCATGTAATGTTAATGGGAATTTTTTTATTTTCATTCCTCTTAATTAAAGGCGTTTGCCTTTTAACTACTCAGATAGTTTTAAGGTAACGTCTTTAATTTTAAAATGAATAAATTCGGAGCGGAGTTATGTTTAAAATGTATAACAAGATATCTACAAAACTGACTTTAATGAGCGCTGTTTTTTCTCTGCCTATCCTTATTTTATTATATTTCATGATTAATGGGTTTAACTCTGATATACAATTTTCTACACTCGAATTATATGGGAATAGATATCAAAAACCATTAGAAAGACTTCTTCAAACAATCCCTATCCACTATAAAACAATTAAAGACCAATTAATAAAATCAAAAGTTCGTGAGGATGATTTAGAAAAAATCACTGAAGAGATTGATCAAATTTTTACGGAGCTTGAACAAGTTAATACAAAAATTGGCGCAGACCTTCAGTTTACTGAAAATGGTCTGTCTTTAAGAAATAGAAAACATTTACAAATTTTCCACAATCTATCCTGAGTTTGTGGCA
>PDZT01000010.1 GCA_002753105.1 Deltaproteobacteria bacterium YD0425bin50
AAGAACTGAAAGAATGTAGTGGGAACATGTTGCCTGACACCATTCTTCATATAGCTCGTTTAAGTCTGATATCTGGAAAAACTGAATTTAAAAATTATGAAAAACTCATCATTGGAAAACCCATTATTGCTGTTCCATTTACTGCCAAAAATGGAAATCGCTATGTATTTGCAGGACGTGTGCCTTATAGTATCTGGGATTTTATTTCTACACAGCCAGTATTTCAAAGTATCCGGTTTTTAACTATTCTTATCTGCACTTTTTTGTTGTGTTATTGTTTAGCGCGTTATCTTACCAATCCCATCCGTAGTATTCAGGCTGCTTCCCGCCGTATAGCAGACGGAGATTTATCTGTTCGCATTAGTCATACTATTGGAAACCGGCGTGATGAACTGGCTGATTTAACCAAAGATTTTGATCGCATGGCAGAAAGAATAGAAGCGCTGATCATGTCTCAACGGTCTCTCATACGCGATATTTCCCATGAACTCCGTTCACCGCTTACCCGACTGCATCTTGCGTTAGCATTGGCTCGTAAATCTGCATCTCCTGAAACATTCACTGCTTTAGACCGTATTGAACTGGAAGCGGATCGATTGAACCAACTGATTCAACAATTACTGACCATTTCACGCATTGAAATGGAGATGCAGACAGCGAATATGCCTCAAGTTAATCTAACGGATTTAATCGGAGAAATTACATCAGACGCTCATTTTGAAGCACAAAGCCGGGGATGCAGCGTCGAAGTTATATTTCGCCCCCCTGAAGATGTACATATTCAGGGAAACAGAGACCTGCTAAAAAGCGCTATTGAAAATGTAGTACGCAATGCAATTCGTTATACTGCTGAAGGAACCACAGTAACGATTAACCTTGATGTAACAGAGCATGAAGGCAGCAGCTATGTTTCTTTACAAGTCCAAGACAAAGGGCACGGAGTGCCAGATCAGTTTTTGGAACGCATTTTTCATCCATTTTTCCGTGTAGATAATGCTCGTGATAGAAAAACTGGCGGCATGGGTATAGGTTTAGCGATTACTGAACGTGCTGTACGGCTTCATGGCGGAAAAGTAAAGGCATTTAATGAAACAAACAAAGGACTAGTTGTTGAAATGCTGTTTCCACAGTCTATATAATTTCTAATTTCATAAAAGACTGGAATTGGTTAGGTTATTAAAATTTATTTTTTGACCATTAACCCAAATCTGATTGAATAATAGATCAGTTGATGTGTGAATTTGTATGTGTCTCTTTCCAAAATCATGTTGGAGGCGCTGGATATTTTGATTTTGATATCCTTTCATTTTAGAAATATCGTTTGGATGAACATGGATAACCACTGTATCTTCAGTAGAATGAATATCTGCAATTGCTAATTTAGCCATATCATAAAAAATTTCAGATAAGACCAAGTGCCCAAACGCAGGATGATAGGGTCCAGCTAAAAACGCATCTGGCTGTTGAAGATGAACATCAGAATGCAACCCCATGCGTATTACTGGAATAGAGTTGCGTAAACAATACACATATAATTGTTTTACTTGATGCACACATTCAGCTAACGTCATAGGCACGAATTCGCCATTGATGTACCATTTCGCCAACTCGCTATGATGAAGCACAATTGTAGGATATATTCTTACAAAATCAGGCGCTAAACTTACAATTTTTTGAGTAGTTTCAAAAAGCGTTTGTTCAGTATCCCCGGGAAGACCAACCATAAATTGAACCCCTATCTGATAGTTGTATTGTTTTAGCATTACAATTGCCAATTCAGAATCTTTCCCGGTATGACCCCGTTTGACGCGTTTCAATACGTCATCATTCATGGATTGTATTCCAAGCTCAATTGTTTTTACCCGATAATTCGACAATATAGAAAGCCGTTCAGATTGAATCGTATCTGGTCTTGTAGAAAATCGAATACTGTGAACCATGCCTTGGTTGATATATTCAGATGCTGCATCAAGATAGGCGATCATTTCTTGGGGATGAAGCCCTAAAAAATTTCCACCATAAAATGCAATTTGAACCTCATCATGAGCCTTTTTCATATAAGACAAGTATGCTTTAACAGTCTGATGAAATTCAATTAAACTGGATTGAGAACGGCGTATGCCCGTGATGGTATGTTGATTACAAAATGAACATAAATGAGGACATCCAGCGTGAGGAATAAAAAACGGTATAATAAAAGGACGATTTTGGATCAATGGACATATATTCCTAATTTTTCCTTAAAGATGTCTATGGCTTTTTTGGCAGCATCCTGTTCTGCATTTTTTTTACTTTTTCCAATGCCTTGGATATCCAAACCATGAAGTGTTAATCGAATAATAAATGTTTTATCATGGTCTGGCCCGCTTTCCTCAAGAACATGATAAACAGGCATTTCCTTTAAATGGATTTGTGCAAATTCCTGAAGCTGTGTTTTTGGATCGAATATGACATCATCAATATCCAAAATGATCAGGTAGTCAAAAAAATGAGCCTTTACGACCTTGAATGCAGCATCAAATCCACCATCTAAATACACAGCAGCAATAATAGCTTCAAAGGTATCTGCCAAAATTGATTTTTTTTCACGCCCATGAGATACATGTTCGCCTTTACCTAGTTTTAAAAAAGGGCCGACATTGATTGTTGTCGCGATACGGGCTAAGTGGGATTCATTCACAAGACTAGAACGGATTCGGGATAAGCCGCCTTCGTTTACATCAGGGAAAAAATCCATCAACATATGACTTACAACAAGATTAATAACTGCATCTCCAAGAAATTCTAAGCGTTCATTACTTTTAATATCAGTTTGACGTTGTTCATTGACAAAAGAGGTGTGCATTAATGATTGATGGAGGAGATCACTATTCAGAAATGTATAGTGGAGTTTATTTTCTAGTTCTTTAATATCGCAATTAATATTCATTATACCGATGAAAAAGGAGTATTTTTTTTGAGGTGTTCAATGATATTTTCATATAGGTCATATGGAATAGAGAGATTGCCCCGCCCTTTTCCAATCTCGATATCATCAGATGG
This sequence comes from Deltaproteobacteria bacterium YD0425bin50, assembly GCA_002753105.1. Lineage (GTDB taxonomy): Bacteria > Desulfobacterota > Desulfobacteria > Desulfobacterales > YD0425bin50 > YD0425bin50. The sequence goes on from PDZT01000010.1 coordinate 3,043, forward strand.
CTCTCCATGAAAGTCTGAACCGCCGGTTACGAGTAGTTTATGGTGTTGGGCAACAGAGTTATAGTATTCTGTCCATTCGTGGGTGTGGTTTGTATAATACGCTTCTATTCCCATTAAACCCATAGGTATTACAACTTGAATTAATTGATTAAAAACATTTTTATCATAAATTCCTAGTAAATAGGGATGAGCTAAAACTGGAATTCCACCTGCATTTTTGATTAATTGAAATGCTTTTTCACATGATAGACGATACTTTTCAACATATGCAGGTTTCCCTTTAGCGAGATATCGATCAAAAGCCTCATTAATGGAGGCGACGTATCCTTTCTTGATCAACGCACGCGCTATATGGGGTCTTCCTGCTTGTAAATGGCCGCTTTCCATCAGAACGTCATGATATGAAATATCCATCCCAATCTCATGGAGACGACTAATCATATAAGGTATTCGATCCATTCTTTGCTGTTGCAGGTAGCTCAGTGCATCTTGTAATTCAAGAGAGTCTGTATTTATACCATAACCCAAAATGTGAAAACTTCCAGAGCAATCGAAACCCGATGGAGCAGATGCGCTTATTTCAACACCGGTTAAAAAAGCAATTGAATACTTGTGTTGTTCTTCAAGAGCTTCTTTAACACCAGCAAGCGTATCGTGATCCGTAATGGCGATTGCTTTTAGGTTCAACTGTTCTGCTCGTTGAAAAATTTCCTGAACCGAATTCAATCCATCGGATGCAAGCGTATGAATATGCAGGTCTATACACATGAACGTAATATCAACTTATACACCCAGTGCTTTTTCTAAGGCTTCATCTTTTGTTTTGCATTCAATACACTGGGTGGCAACGGGTCTGGCTTTAAGCCGATCAATAGAAATATCTTCTTCGCAGCTTTCACAAATACCAAAAGTACCATTATCAATTCGTTCCAAAGCTTCTTTAATTTTTTTGATCAATTTGTGTTCTCTATCACGTATTCTCAGCATAAAATTTCGATCTGATTCATGAGAAGCCCGATCTGTAGGATCAGGAAACGTTTCTTTAGGAGTGGTCATACCTGTGACTGTATCATCTGCACTTGAAGCAAGTTCATTTAAACGGTCCGTAAGATAATTTCGAAAATATTCAAGATGTTCTTTTTCCATATAAGACCTCATCAGAAGAAAAATATAATTTAGGAACGGAAATTTAATAAATTTCCTGATTGTCTGAACTATGATTCGTCTGATTTTTGTGATTAACAATGATTATCATGGCGATCATATAAATCAAAAAGATCACAGTTCAAGACAAAAAAGTAAGTTATAAAATTGACATTCCTTAGTGTTTTTTTATATAACTAGTTGATAAAAATTTGAATAAAGCCTAATTTAATACAGATAATCAGATAAACCCCAAAAAATATTCCATATATAAAAAGAGAAGAAACTTAGCATATAAATAATTTTATAATCAAGAGGAAATTTCAAAATTTCAACTCACAATTACATATATTTTTATCAATTATCAAAATAACTACTTGAAATCAAGCGAAGAATATTATACCAAAATAATATCTGTATTTTAACATGAATAAAAAAATTTTATTTTATTTTATTTGGAGTAATGACAATGATTGAATTCTTCAACCGTGACTATATTCGTAAACATGTTGCTAATTCTGAAATTATTTATCAGCGGGGAATAAAAGTGTATGAGAATGGCGCTTTTTCATGTAGTGAATGGAACCCTGAGATAGGCTCTTTTGCTTATGATGTTGATGGATCATTTGGAGATTATATCACACGAGTGAAACTTCTTGAGAATGCCATTCAGACTTCATGCAACTGTCCATATCCAAATGAAGGCTGTAAACATGCTGTAGCTGTTACATTAGATTTACATGATCGTTTAAGCCACTGGAAACCGCTCATCGAAAAACAAAAAGCTGTTGATTCAAAACCTGAGCCATATCTCAACGAAGATGAAATTAGGGCACAAGCCTTAGATGATCGTAAAAAAAGAGCTAAAACCGAATCATTTAAAGTAACACTTGGCGATATGTATAAAGGCGAGCATATGTTAACAACATCAACAGGCAAGCAATATATTGTTACGTTGCATGATCCAGAAAAAAGCCTTGGGCATTGCAGTTGTCCTGATTTTACATCTAATCAGCTCAATACATGTAAACACATTATCCATTTAACCGACTCCATTAAAAAAAATTCTGATTTTAAAAGCCGTATTACCAAAGAGCGTTTCCCATTTATAGATATATTCTGGGATTCATGTCATGATTTACCCCGCTTGTTTTGCGAAAGACCAGAACATGAACTATCCGAAATTAAAAACGATTTGGCAGAATATTTTACCCCTGATGGTTCATATGCCAAAAAGAATATTACAGATATACTTTCTCTAATTTCCATTTTAGACAACCATAAGAATGTTCGAATTCAAGATATTGTCATGGAACGCTTAGAAGACATGTTGATGCAAAAAGAGCTTGAAAAACTTGAGCAATCCACTTTGCCTCCGTTAACTACTTTTGTTTCAGCAAAATTATATAGTTATCAGGAGAAAGGAATACGATTTGGTCTGTATAAAAAAGCAGCGCTGATCGGCGATGAAATGGGCTTGGGCAAAACACTTCAGGCAATCGTAATTGGATTATTAAAAAAAGAGTTATTAGGATTTGAGCGAATTCTCATTGTAACGTTAGCATCATTGAAAGAACAGTGGAAGCGCGAGATAGAACATTTTACCAATGAAAAAGCGACGATTATATCAGGGGGTAAAAATAAGCGTGAACTGATTTATTTCCAAGACCCGAACTTATTTAAAATTACCAATTATGAAGCTGTGTTAAGAGATATCATGCTCATACAACGCTTCAAGCCAGATTTAATCATTTTAGATGAAGCGCAGCGGATTAAAAATTTTACCACTAAAACCTCTGATGCTGTCAAGCAGATCAACAAAAAACATGCTTTAGTGCTTACCGGTACGCCACTTGAGAATAAACTTGAAGATGTGTATTCCATCATTCAGTTTTTAGACCCAAAACTCCTTTCACCCTTATGGAAATTTGCAGCAAATCACTTTATGTTAAGCAGAGATAAAAAAGGGAAAATCATTGGGTATAGAAATCTTGAACATTTACATGACAAGCTCAAATCCGTCGTGATTCGACGCAGAAAAGAGGAGGTTTTATCTGACTTACCCAATGAAATTGTCAACAACTATTATATTGATCTGGATGAAAAACAGCAGAAAATGCATAATGGATTTCTTCAAGGCCTGCTTCCGATATTAAATAAAAAAATACTTACACCAATTGATCTTCGAAGAATTCAGGAACTCTTGCTAAACATGAGACGATCATGCGATTCTACTTATTTAATCGATCGCAAAACAAATATTTCTCCCAAACTTAAAGAACTTGAAGGTATCCTTGACGAACTTGTGATTCAAAATGGTCGAAAACTCGTTATTTTCAGCGAATGGACTACGATGACATTTTTAATAGCCAAGTATCTTTCAACTGCCGGAATTCCTTTTGTCGATTTATCAGGTAAAGTACCGATAAATAAACGTCAGGCACTCATTGATGAATTTACCAATAATCCGTTATGCAAAGTATTTCTATCCACAGATGCTGGCGGAACAGGTTTAAACCTTCAGGCTGGAGATTGTGTTGTAAACTTCGAACTTCCATGGAATCCAGCACGTATGAATCAACGAATAGGCCGTGTAAATCGAATAGGTCAAAAAAGCCGCTGTATTAATGTCGTCAATTTAATTGCAAGAAACAGCATTGAAGAAAAAATTTTAGCAGGTATTCAATTAAAGACAGACCTGTTTAAAGGTGTTTTTGATGGCGGTACTGATGTCGTTGAATTTTCTCATGAAAAGCGAACAGAACTGCTAAACCGTTTACGTCAACTAGCCGGAGAAGAGCCAGTATTACCCTCTTATGAATCAAGACCCTCAGAAGAAATCCCTGAAGACACACCTCATTATCTTAATCCTGTGGTATTGGGAACTCATGACCAAAAACCAGAAATCGCTTATGATGCTGAAGAATCCCCCAATGAAAAACCGATAGACCCAGAGCCAGTGTCTGAAACTCAAATAGACGCAAAAAGCAACGAACATTCTCCTGAAAAAATGGAAGAAGTATTGAATTCAGGTATGCAATTCCTTGGAGGATTATTAGAAATGGCTACCGGTAAAAAATTAGAGCCTGTTGGAAATCATTCTAAAATGATTCAAATTGATAAAACCACAGGTGAAGTTACACTAAAATTTAAACTTCCGGGGTTTTGATGACATTCTTGCTCTTAATAATCGTATTCTCAATTTTAATCTAATCTTGCTCGCAAGTCATGACTTAAGATTAAGATTACGATTACGATTAAGAGCAAGAAAAAAAACGGGAGGATGAGTTATTCAGGTAATTTCATCCGATACCCGATACCGTAAACGGTAATGATAATTTCCTGATCCAAAAATACCTTTGAAAGTTTCTTTCGAATATTTTTAATATGTGTATCAATGGTTCGTTCATATCCTTCAAATTCATAGCCTTGTACTAGGGAAACAAGCTCATTCCGTGAAAAAACACGATTGGGTCGGCTCATAAACACTTTTAACAGCGCAAATTCATTGGGAGTCAGGGACATTACATGCCCATCAGCAGTAACTTCAAAACTAGCTGGGTTGAGTTCAAGTAAACCCACTTTTAATTCCATGTTTTCTGGATTCTTTTGGCTTCTTCGGAACACGGCTTTAATTCTTGCTACTACTTCTCGTGGGCTAAATGGTTTGCAGATATAATCATCAGCCCCAAGCTCTAATCCAAGTATGCGATCCACTTCCTCTATTTTTGCGGTAATCATGATAATTGGAATGTCCCATTGTTTACGAATATCTTTGCATACCTCCATACCGTCTTTACCGGGTAGCATGACATCAAGCAGTATTAAATCAGGTTTATTTTTACATACTTGAGAATAGACTTGATCACCACGAGTGAGGCATGTGACAGAATAGCCTGATTTTTCAAGATATTCCCGCATAACCTGAGCGATTTTAAAATCGTCTTCGACAATCAAAATACTTGACTTTGTCATGATGATTTACCCCATTCATTTTCTTATTCTGATATACAGATTTTCAGATAAATAATTTCACTGCGTTATCAGTCGAAGATATACTAACATGTATTATCTCCTCCCTCTAGCCTTGTGCAATTAATTATCTGAAAATCTGTAGGAAAAGTAATCTGAATTAATAGCCCGCCCAATGCTGATGATTTTGCTGAAATTTGTCCATCATGAAGCTCTACAAGCTGCTTGGAAATTGAAAGTCCTAAACCGCTTCCGCCAAGCTCGCGGCTTCGAGATGGGTCAACTCGATACAGCCGATCAAAAATACGTTCAAAAGATTCATTGGGAACTCCCGGGCCAGTATCCTCTATATCGATTTGAATAAATTTTTCAAACCGATGCGCAACAATATGAATCGTTCCGGGTGAGGCGCTATATCGAAGGTTGTTTTCCAAAATATTCGAAAAAATCTGATTCAGTCTAAATGGCTCTCCTTGTATATAAATACCCATGATATCATCACACTCAAAATTCACACAAAGACCGCGCTGTTCCATTCGATGTTTAACCATCTGTACTGTTTCCAGCAGTATTTCTAAGGGATAGATAGATGTTTTGCGAATGATTAGATTGTTCGAATCCGCCATAGAAAGCAGGTGCAAGTCATCAACAAGTTTTGCTAATCGAATAATCTCTGAATGCAGTGACGCAATCGTATCCATACTTGGGGTTCTAATTCCATCCTGAATTGCTTCGATTTCACAGCGCAACACTGTAATTGGAGTTCTCAGTTCATGTGAAATATCTGTAATCCATTGTTTGCGCAGGGTTTCATATTGTTCAAGAGTCAACGCCAGCGTATTAAAATTTTGGGATAAATCTCCAAGCTCATCTGATGAATACACAGGAATACGCTTTTTAAATTGGCGGGAAATCAAGTCCGATGTACCTTCTTTGAGTGCCTTGACCTGTATTACGATGTTTCGTGATATAAAAACTGTAACCAATATCGTTATCAACAGTGAAACGGATACTGAAACAAGCATAAATAGGTGTTGTCTCTGTAAAAAATCTTTTCCACGACGATCCTTAAACGGTTGGAGTTTATGAATTCCTAACCAACCAATAATCTGGCCATTATTTTCTATTGACTTGATTGTAAATTCTTTTATTGGAAACGAACTTCCTGCAATGTTGTTTTGCTGATTATCAAATAGTCCAAGTCGTTGAATCATTTCGAAGGGATGTGGAAATGGAGGATGTTCAGGCTGAAATTGATCTGGGTGCATCTTGTTATCTGGATCATGTGGGGGCGGAGGAGGATGCGGAGGTTCTTTTTTGTAGATTCGTAACAACTGATACCACAAAGAAGGATTGGATTGCAGTGGGTTCCAGCCATGGTTACTTAGATACATTTCTTTTAAAGCATTTTCTAAATCAGCAAGTCTATCTAATTCCGTACGATTCACATATTCCATGAAATTACGACGTGCATAATTTTCGATTGCCATTGGTAAAAAAAGAATGAAGAGTGAAGTAGAAAGAAAGGCAATAAAAAGTTTATAGCTCAGTTTTATTTTCATAATTTATAGCTTTTCAGATAAATAATTTCAAAAAAGAAATATGCACGATCCGATGTTTTGTGAAATTACAAATCGAAAATCGAAAATCGAAAATCTGAAAATCTATAGATGTTAAGCATTTGGTAATTCCTGACGAAGCCGTTCCATTTTTGCCTGCGCATAAAGTTTATTAATGGCATCTTTGTCCCAAACGTCATAGGGTGGAAGTATGCTAAACCCTTCTTTTTGAAACAGTTTTGCTACATCAAGAGATGAGAAGCCTTTTTCATCTTTTAACATCATAATATTTTTTAAAATGAGTCGCTTATAGTAATCATCCACAGGTTCTTTAGGTTTTATACTTTGCTTTTTAATCGCGTCATGAGTTGTTTTTTCAGGTTCACTTCGCTTTTCAGCCCGCTGTTTAATCACGGTGATTTGTAATTTAAGCTCTCGAATTTCGTCCTGCAGTTTGGGAATAATTTTTTGTTTTTCCAAAACATCTTTTAAAGGTTCTATGGCTGATTTCAGTTTGTCCAGCTCAGTGCGTAAATATAATATTTCAGATTTATGTTCGCCCAAAACATTCACAATTTCATGGATATTGTCTTTTTTGGGCAAAGCTAATTCTGAAAATGCTTTTTGTATTGTCTCAATAATCAGTTGCTGATTGACATTTTGTTTATCTTGGACAGTGCTGAACGTTTGACTATCTTCTTGCAGTGAATTGATTTCAGGTGTATCTTCCAGATCATCTTCAATGCTTGCTGCGATTTCTTCATGTCCTTTATCAGCAAGATTCGTTAATTTTTGAGTCATTTCATCTGTGGGTATTTGTGATTGCATTTCCGCTGAGGATTCATGTCTATCTGTAAGTGATTCATTGAATTCATCATCAAATACCTTGTGGATATCCTGAGCTTCTATTGCAGGTGATAGATCAACACTTGGTTGCTGGGGCTGATCGAATTCTTCTGCAAATGTTTCTGAAAGGGAAATCCTTTTTCGTTTGCTTCGTGAGATAGCAAATGCTTCCATATCTAGGAGAGATGGTTTTGTTGGATGCATAGTCTCCTCATTTTCAATATATGGATAATTTCATTGGTTAAACTGCGAATTTCATCGGCTGCTGCGCTATGTTTTTCAAATTCGATTACGGATTGTCCATAAATCATGGCATATTTGTAGTCAAGTCGGTCACAGGTTTCTGAAGCTAAAATTGGAATATCGTAAGTTCGTTTTAATACCTGAGCAAGTTCATTCGCAATGACCGTTTTAGGCTGAATACGACTTAATAAAAAATATGCTAATAAGTCTGGTTTTCGTTCTTGGGCTTCATATATCAAATCTACTGTAACTTTAGTACTACGAATATCTAATGGAGAATCCTGTACTGGAATAATGACTATATCAGAACTCATTATTGCAAGAGTAGTGGTCATATCATCTTGTGGTGGCGTGTCAACCACAGCACATGGATACATGGTGGAATAACGGTCAATTTCTCTATGGATATTTTCAAGAACAGGAACCACCTTAACGAGAGTATCTTTACGGCGTTTTAACGTTTCGATACAACTGAATTGAGGGTCAGTGTCAAACAAGACCATCTTTAATCCTTGATAGGCTAAAGAAATTGCGAGATTTATTGCGATAGTACTTTTACCGCAACCTCCTTTTTGATTCGCAATGGTAATTGTTTTCATGATCCCGCCGGAATGCGTAAGGCGAATACTTATTCACCCTTACAGAGATGTTATTTATTTTTTTTCAACGTATCTATATTATAGATAAAGGATTCTTATAAAATGTGTCAACTGTTTTGTTGTTTCTTGGTCAGTTTGTTTTTACAGGATAGGAACCACCACCGTTAATTCTTACATTCGATTTGCCTTTTTGAGGATTGATCACATGTAGGGGTAAACCACTAGGTTTACCCCCGTAATTTGACGACCATAAGGGTCGCCCCTACATTATTCTTTATTCTTATTCACTTCATCAATGATTTTTTGAGCGAGTTCTGCTGGTACCTCATCATAATGTGAAAACTCAACAGAAAAAGTGCCTCTGCCTCCAGTCATTGAATTCAAGTCTGGCGCATAACTAACAATTTCAGACATCGGGACATTGGCTTTAATGGTTTGTTTTTTACCTTCACTGTCCATGCCTAAAACCCGTCCACGACGTGAGTTTAAATCACCCATAATATCACCTAAAAACTCATCAGGCGCGGTTACTGTTACTTTCATGACGGGTTCTAATAGAATAGGTTTGGCCTGTTCAACTGCTTTTTTAAAAGCAAGTGAGCCTGCGATTTTAAATGCCATTTCAGATGAATCCACAGCATGGTATGAACCATCATCAACAGTAACTCTAAAATCAACACATGGAAATCCTGCAAGCATACCTCTTTGAGAAGATTCGACAACACCTTTTTCAACTGCTGGAATATATTGTCTTGGAATAGAACCACCCACGATCTGATCAACAAACTGAAAACCCTCGCCGCGGGGTAAAGGTTCCATTTGAATCCAGCAATCACCGAATTGACCATGCCCTCCAGATTGCTTTTTATGTTTACCTTGAACTCTGACTTTCTTTTTGATGGTTTCTCGATAAGGAACTTTGGGAGGAGAAATTTGCACTTCTACGTTGAATTTTCGTCTGAGTTTATCCACTGTTGCTTCAATATGAACAAGTCCACCACCTGATAAAAGCATTTCTTTGGTTTCAACGTTTCTATATATTTGTAAACCGCTATCTTCTTCCAAAAGTTTAATTAAAGATGTGTAAATTTTATCTTCATCACCTTTTGATTTTGGAGCAATAGCAAAGGATATGACCGGTGGAATGGGTTCCGGGCATGTAAATAAGAGTTTTCGGTCTTCACTGCATAAGGTATCACCTGTTTTGGTTTCTTTTAACTTAGCCACCGCCAATATAGATCCCGGCCCTCCAGAATCAACGGATTTTTGTTCTTTTCCAGCCATTCGTAAGAGAGAGGTATATCGTTCTTTCACCTGCTTTGTTGTATTGTACAATTGACCATCGTCTTCTAACGTACCTGATACAATTCGAAAGACAGACAATCGTCCCGCATAAGGATCGACTACGGTTTTAAATACAAAAGCCATGAATGGAGCTTTGGGATCAGGTTCAACAGTTACTTCATTACCTGCTTGATCTTTAGCAGTCATTGGTCCCCGTTCAATAGGAGATGGCAGATAGCCAATCATGGCATCCATAGCCAGATCAATACCAATATTTTTAATACCAGAACCGCATATAACCGGAATAAATAAACGTGAATGCACTCCTTTTTTTATTGCGGACAGGATTTCTTCATTGGTTAATGTTTCGCCTTCAAGATATCGTTCAAGTAATGAATCATCTGCCTCTAACGCAGTTTCAACCATTGATTCGCGCTGTTCTTCAGCAATATCTGCCAAATCATCTGGAATCGGTGATATTGTTGCCTTACCATTATTGTCATATATATATGCTTTTTGAGAAATCAAATCCACAACGCCACGGAATGAGGCTTCAGAACCCATGGGAATTTGGGTAACCAATAATTTAGTAGGAATAATATCAGATGCATCTTTAAGCGTTCTGAAAAAATCTGCACGTTCCCGATCTAATTTATTAATAAACATCAAACAAGGAAGTCCATAATCTTCGGCATAGGATAATGCCTGCTCAGTACGTACAGCAACGCCACTGACAGCATCCACAACAACCAATACACCATCTGCCGCTTTCATACATAATTTGGTATCTGAAAAAAAGTTCTGATCTCCGGGAGTAACAATCATATTGACAGTGTGGCTTTTCCATGGAAACTGATGGAAACTACTGCTTAAACTTACACCACGTTTTAATTCTTCCGGATCATAATCCATAGCCGTATTACCTTCTTCGATACGCCCAATACGGTTAATGACACCACCTTTGTACAACATGATCTCAGCGAGAGATGTTTTTCCTGATCCACCATGCCCAACAAACACAACATTTCTTAATTTATCAATTATTTCGGTCATTGATACTCCTCTCATTAACATTATGTTTTATCCAACTGAACAGTTCAAGTAAATAACCGTACACTTTACTTTTTACTTCGTCAATAGTGCTTAAACATCTTCTTTATCTCTTCTGCAGAACAATAATAAATTCCTGATTTCCTTTTGCACCAAGAATAGGGGAAGAAACTATACCATGAGGTGTTAATCCAAGATTTAAAAAAAAGTTAGATAATTCTTCATTGACTTGGTGATGTAAATCAGGGTCTTTGACAATACCTTTTTTGCCGACCATGCCTTTACCCACTTCGAATTGAGGTTTTATCAAAGCGAGAATATAAGATAATGGATTACAAAATTGTAACACCACAGGTACCACAAGCTTTAATGAAATAAAAGAAACGTCAATTGTAACAATATCAATACGTTCTGGAATTTGATCTGTTGTCATAAAACGAATATTGGTGCGTTCAATGGTAATAACTCTTGGGTCTTGTCGGATTTTCCAAGCGAGTTGCCCATATCCCACATCAATGGCATACACTTTTTTTGCATGATTCTGAAGTAAACAATCTGTAAACCCACCTGTAGAAGCGCCCACATCCATACAGATACGATTATAAACATCCACATGAAAAGTGTCAATTGCATAGGCAAGTTTTAATCCGCCTCGACTGACATAAGGAATATCTTCACCTTTTAATACAATATCATCTACGGATGAAATCACTATCCCGGGCTTATCAACCCTTGCTTGATTCACAAGTACTTTACCTGCCATAATTAATGATTTTGCACGTTGACGGGTATTGGCAATCCCGCGTTCTACCAGCATGAGATCAAGTCGTTTTTTTGTTGGGTTAAGAGAAGGGATCATTCCAAGATAGCCATTTTTTTATTATATTTTATATAGATTTTCAGATAATTAATTGCACAAGGCTAGATGGAGGAGATAATACATTTTAGTATATCTCCGACTGATAACGCCGTGAAATTATTTATCTGAAAATCTATAGATGCAGGCACCAAATTCAAAGCAGTTGCTTGGCGCCTGTCAAAGCATTACTTCTTCGTTGTACACAGAGATGTTTTATCCTGCAAGGTTGTCAGGTATTCAACCATTGTTTTTTGTTGATCAGCATCAATAATTATATTTTTCTTTTGTCCTCTTTCAGCCATACGAGTGATAATTTTTTCCCATTCAGCTTTGTCTATTTTGCCAATTTCAGAGCAAACTTTTTTGAGACCGTGGCAAGCTGCACATTTCTCTTTAACCAAAGCTTCATGATCGGGTTGATTTGAGGAAACGTTCGTTTGTGCTTGATCTGTGGCAGGTGTTTGAGGCTGTGTTTCTGCTGAAACAAAAGAAATGCAACATAACGCACAGATAATAATACCAAATGCCATCCATCCATTTTTCATTTTCATTTCATTTTTCCCTTCAATAAAAAAAATAATAAGATAATATGTAGATATGTAATTGAACTTAGGTGTAAGTTTATGTTAGCTATTGGAAAATAATCAAGAGTTTTTTCTATGGAGAATAAAACAATCTATGGTTTTACAACACAGTGTTTCAGTTATTCATCGTTATATTGCAAAAGAATGCCTAAAATACCTTATCCTTGTTCAGACCGTGATTCTTTCAATATTTATTGTTGTTGAATATCTTGAATCTATGGACCGTTTTCAAAAAATGGGACTTTCCATGGCAAGAGGATTATTTTATGTATTGCTAAAAATGCCCTACATGATCAATCTGTTACTGCCAGTATGTATGATGTTATCTTCTGTGATTGTTGTTAGCTTAATGAATCGAAACAATGAAATTATTGTTTTAAAGACGAGCGGTATGCCTGTTTTTTTCCTATTACAACCATTGCTGTTCATTAGCTTTATTGCTGCCTGTTTGATATTTATCGCTTCAGAAACGATAGTTCCGATATCCATGACTAGGGTCAATTATATCAAACATACCCAGCTTCAAAAAAGAGATGTTGTTGCTGCAAAAGGGAAAAATATATGGATCAAGGGTAAGCATCAAATAACTCATATTGCTTATTACGATCAACAAACAGGTATGATTTTTGGGATTTCTTTAAATTGTTTTAATGATGAGTTTCAATTGATCAAACGTGTTGATGCCAAAGCAGGGGTGTATATTAATGGAACATGGCGTTTATTTGATGCTTTAGAATACCTTCCTTTAAAAGGTCAAAAGGGAAATATAGCACAGAATCAATCTCAGTATTACTCAATCAAAGATGAAGTTCTGGATTTTTCAAAAGAAGATTTGCTTTCAGTGGTTAAAACATCTGAAGAAATGCGGTTTAAAGAACTTTTGGCACATATTCAGAAAATTGAATCTGATGGCTATGAAGCCGTAAATTATAAAGTTGATTTATTTGCAAAAACATCTTTCCCTTTGGCAGCAATAATTTTATGCTTACTTGGAACAAGTTTCGCTATTCGTAGCAAGCACAAATACCACATGGCATTAAGTATTGCATATGGTATATTGATTGCTTTTTCATATTGGGTATGCCATAGTTTCTGCCTTTCATTGGGATATGGAACTGTACTCAATCCGTTTTGGGCATCATGGAGCACCAACTTTCTTTTTTTGGGAATTAGCCTCATCCAGTTCTTTAATGCAACTGAGTAAATTCAGTCATATTATTCATGATTCATTATTTGACACACATTATTTTTTGTGTAATATATTAACTATCTATTGGGTAGGATAGCTCTACGTTTCGATGGTAGTGCATTGTCGTTTTTGCGGAATACAGATTCTTATTTTTTCATTAAAATATTACAAATATATATAGTATAATAGATATTATGCTGAATAAGCGCAAGCATACACGACTGCCTATTCAAATCAAGGCAATGGTTAAAGTCAATCAAGATGAAGAATATATCATAGGTAAAACAAAAAATGTAAGTTTCGGTGGCATTTGTCTTTCAGTAGTGGATTCAATAGCAATTAAACAAGGGGAGGAATGTGAGGTTGTTTTGATTTTATATGAAGGAACTCCGCCTATTGGTATTGAGTTTAAATGTAAAGTCGTTCATAATCGAGATTCGGACTTGGGGTTTAAATTCATAAGTATCAATTCAGAGGATTATGAACATTTTAAAAATTTGATGGTTTTGAACAGTTCAAATCCAATGATGCTTTTAGATGAGTTAAAGAAAAACCCGGGAATTTTATTAAGTTAATTTAGTAGTACTATTTATTACAACCTTTAACTCAAAAAGAATTCTATGAATGTAGCTGCCAAATATGAATTGGAGCCGTATGTTCATACCCCTTATACGAACGGTGTTCTTTATACTGAGTCTGTGAGTAGTCATCGGGATATTTTTTATCCGTTAAATCAATATGATACGAATCATCAGAGTTTACAGTCCCGCAAATATGTTTCGCATGAAAAAGGAAATATTGTCTATAATGCGAAATCAAAAATGGTTTCGCTGCGTATGAATTTAAAAGGATCAACCATTGATATTTATGCATAAAAGAAAAGGAGTTTACTTATGTTAATGAATCCGGGAATTTCAAAAGTTGATTTTATGAAAGCATTAGATATTGGCAGACCTCCAAATATTGTACGATTGTTTCCAAATTCAAACGCTTTGCTTGTTAGTGGAAAATTTATGGATATTGCCATGCTTAAAAAAGGAAAAAGTATGACAATTGCTGCTAATGGACGAAGTTATTTTATCATCCGGGGGGCATTGCAAGCTGCTCAAAGAGCGAATTCAGTACTCATTATTGAAATTGCAAAATCAGAGGGCGGCAGGGATGCGTATTGTGCGATTAATTATTGGAATATGGCCAAAACAGTTGATTCTTTATGCAATGAATTAGGAATAACGATTCCAGTTGCAATTCATGCGGATCATTATGCCATAAAAAATAAAGCTGATTTGGAAAAATCAAAAATAGAAGTGCCAAGTATGTTTGATGCAGGAATTACATCAATAGCAATTGATGCGTCTCACCAGCCAGATGCTCAAAATTTACTTACCAATATTGGCATTTCACCTTACGTTCCCAGATGGGCAGGATTGGAAACGGAAGTCGGAGAAATTAAAGGAAAATCTGGTCTATCTACAAAAGAAGAAGCCTTGTTTTTGATTCAGGGGTTAAATGCACATGATATTTTCCCAAACTGGATCGCTTTAAACAATGGAACGACTCATGGCATTGAAGAAAGTTCACTAGGAATACAGGTTGAATTAACGGCTCAGATTCATGAGGCATTAACACCATATAAGGTATCCGGAGCTCAACATGGGACATCAGGGAACAGCTCAGAACGGTTAAGAGCTATTGCCAATAAAACCAGAACTACTAAAGCAAATGTTGCTACCGCGCTGCAAATGGTTGCTTGGGGATTGGCTGTGAATGATTATGGAAATGCAACCATTGAAAATAATGCCTTTATCAAAATAAAGGATGAAGGTGTGTCTGAACAATTGTGGGACGAAATGTTAACTTATGCAACATCAAAAAATTTAAAGCTCGGTGATTATAAAAAACTGAATCTTCAATTTGAAAATAAAATGCTTAGTCAGCCTAAGCATATCCGTGAGCGTATGGCAGATCGTGTTGAAGAATTTATATATCATATGCTGGTCAGTGTATTTAATGCCGCGGATACTGCCCCACTTGCAATTGAAGCAATTTTAGAAACCGGTACATATGATCCCGGACCCAAAAGTGCCCGTATTGAAAATCCAGAGGATTGGACTGAAGAGAAAATTCTTCAAAAAGGTGCCGGCATGCAAGGAGATAAAGGGCCAGCAGGTAATTTTGACGATTAAATTGTGATATTATCATCATTGTGGCCAAATTATGTAAGGGCGCGGGTTACATCGCCCTTACAAATACAATTTATTAGAAAGAAAATATCATGCAAATTCCTACGTATCAAATTTATAATGTTTTAAAACAATATATTGAACAGATCCGTAGAAAAATAAACTCTTCAGATAATAGCCAAAAACAACCATTCATGGATATTGAACAGTTCATAGTTAGAACTCAAGGAAAACGTGAATTCGTTATCGATAAAGTGGCTACCGATATTATTAAAAAGATAACCCATGATGTATATGGAAAAAGCGTTAGCAACACGATGAATCAGTTGACTCAAAGTCCAAACAAGAATGATGTATTTACATATATGTCAATTGATAAAAGTCAAAAAAAAAAACATATAATTAACGTAGATGAAGATACCTCTTCATTATGATACAAGCGAACAAATACACAGCACTTAATTTTTTATTTTTTTATTTAAGTTTATAGACGAATCATCCGTTAATATAATTAAGAAATGAGTTAAATGCAAAATTAAGTGATGCATTAAATGTGCCAATAATAAAAAAAGCGTAAAAAAAACATTGACAACGTTTGCTAAAAACTTATTTTTTAACTACAATTAATCAACTATTATTTATGTGGAGGGGTTATGGTAGATCTTACAAATATTACAGAGTATGCTAAGCAGACGTATATCAATAAAGCGGGTAATTCAAAACGACCATCTGCAAGTGATAAAACCGTAGCGACATCACCGTTGCAACAAATCAAAAAACAGGATGTAGTTAGTTTATCAGAAGGATCTAAAGAAATGCAGATTGCAAAGAAAGCTATTGATAGTGAAGGTGAAGATAGAATGGAAAAACTGGATCAGCTTCGTCAACAAATCCGGAGCGGAAAATATGAAATTAATGCACGTCAAATCGCTGAAAAAATGATCGGCGGTTTTGTAAGTGAAATTGCATAGGAAATAGCTTCCAATAGGAAATTATTTCCTATGTAAATGTATTCAAAGCAGTCATTCTTACACCTTCATCTTCTCAGTCTCAATTTTCACATATTTCTCATTTGCCCGCCTTATCTATGGTATATGGTCTATATTTTGCATTTTAAAGTGAATAAACAACTCTCACTAATTAATTATTTAGGAGGTCCGCGTTATGAATTCACTTTATTCGATATACAATACTTCTTCTATTTCTAGTTATAAAACCCAGCCCCAAACCTATACAGCCCAAGCAACAACAGAGATGTTTCAAGACGTGTTGAAACGTGTTTCAGATACGCAAGAGATTCAACATATAGTTCAACCTGTCCAGAAGGATATTACCAAAGTTAAAGAAATTGAACTCAGTCAGTTTAAAGAAAATCAAATAACCCATCAAGATGTATTTGACCATACCCTTCGTTTAGTTGATCGATTGGATCGTTATTCTAAAGAACTCATGAACCCATCGCGCGCATTAAAAGATATTGAACCCATCATCGATGAAATTAATGTAGATGCAGAAGAATTGATGGCTGAAATGACCTCAATTAATGGTACGGATGATTTAAAGACAATTGCCTCTGAATGTTTAGTTGCAGCAAGCACTGAATATTTAAAATTTAAACGGGGTGATTACGTATGAGTCGTTTTTATTTTTGCTTCAATTTGTCGAACTTTTTGTTCAAAACTCGATAAGATATGGTTTAATTCAGTTTCAGGATGCACATGATGTATCCATGCAAGCTGAGTTAAAGAGAATACCATCTGGCCAATCGCTTCAGAGATAGGTAATTTACTTTCTATTTGATTTTTAAGACCCATCCATTGAGTATCTATATCTTCAATAACCTCCATAAGACTTAATCGTTGTATGCCTGCCCGAACTATACGTTCTATCATTAAATACGATCGATATAATGGCGGTAATTTTTTTGGAATCGTATCCACAATACTTTGACTTTGATCGGCTTCTGAACGCTCATGTTGTTTTATTTTATCCCATCTTTTTTTAACTTCTTCAGGTGTGGTTACACTTTCATTTCCAAATACATGGGGATGACGACGGATCATCTTATCTGTATTGGTGGTTACGATATCCGCTAATGAAAAATGTCCAGATTCTTTGTATAGAGCAATAATAAAACATACTTGAAATAAGACATCTCCCAATTCTTCACATATATTTTCAGTGTCATTGGCTTCAATCGCAGCTAATAATTCATATACTTCTTCAACAAGAAACCGGGAAGCCGTGTCTATGGTTTGGACTTTATCCCAAGGACACCCGTTCTCTCCTCTTAAGCGTTCAATAATATGAATAATTGATTCAATCTTTTCATCTGCGTGTGTTTTTAGTTGAGTTGCTTCCATGTATTTTCAATTTTCCCGATTTGTTTATGAAATTCTTGATTAACGTTTTTTGGAATCACCGAAATCATCATATTGCTTAATATACTAATGTGTGGGGAAAGTTTTGACTCTTTGATAATCGGAGATGTTTCAGAACTTATTGTTTTTATAAGAAAAAGCAATATCGAACATACGATTAATCCTTTTAGAAATCCTAAACAGCCTCCCAAAATTCTATCCAGCCATCCCAAACTTGCCAATTTTATCAGATACTTGATACCCACTCCGAGTATATACACCATAAGAAAAAACATACAAAAAATAATAACAAAACCTAATAAATTCAAATAGGCATTAAATTTATCAGAAAGAATTGGAGCTAATAATGCCGCTCCCTTAGGATAAAAATGATAGGCTATGTAAAAACCTCCAATTAAACCGACAATCGATGCGATTTCCTGAAAAAGGCCATTCACTATACCGTAAACAATGAAAAAGCTTAATACGATGATGATGATAATATCCAATGGATTCATATCGAGTTTAATTCCAAAATACCCTGTGTTTTTTAGAGATTGATTTCTACATAGCTATCCACTATAAATAAAAGGAAATTAAAAAAGCAACAGATTTTATGGTAATGTTTAAGTGTATAAAAAGACTTGATTGGAAACAAATGAAGACATATAAGCTGTCTTAAAAAAATTGAGGACTAAGAGTCAGAAATGGGAAACGAACAACCTATACTGGAACAATATGAAAAAAAACCATGATATGAATCAGACAAAGATAACTTTTTCAGACATTGATTTGACAAGACAGTTATTTGGAGAACAAAATACGAATCTTCAGCGGATTGCGGATGCTGTTGATGTTAAGATTCAAGCAAGAGGAAATACGGTTCATATTAATGGTGACGACCGTATTTCTATTGATTTGGCTCAAAGTATTCTTACGCAACTTTATGATTTAATCAAAGAAAAATATCCCATATATCCAAATGATATCGATTTTGCAGTACGAGCGTTAAGTTCAAACACAGAGACAAACTTGAAGGAACTGTTTTTAGATGCGGTCTATATTACCTCAAAAAAACGCTCTATTGTGCCGAAAAGTCTTGTTCAAAAACAATACATTGAGGCCGCAAGAAATTACGATATTGTTTTTGGTATTGGACCTGCTGGTACAGGCAAAACCTATTTGGCAATGGCAATTGCTGTGGCTGCATTAGCTAAAGGCAGTGTCAGTCGTATTATCTTGACTCGACCTGCGGTTGAAGCTGGAGAGACCTTAGGTTTTTTGCCGGGGGATTTAGCTGAAAAAGTAGATCCATATTTACGACCGCTCTATGATGCATTACATGATATGATGCATATTGAAAAAGCATCTGATTTACTAACTCAAAATATTATCGAGGTTGCTCCGTTAGCCTTTATGCGCGGCAGAACATTAAACGATGCCTATGTTATTTTAGATGAAGCTCAAAACACAACTTCTGAACAAATGAAAATGTTTTTAACGCGAATTGGATTCAACTCAAAAGCGATTATAACTGGAGATATTACCCAAGTTGACCTGCCTAAAGGGAAAAAATCAGGGTTGATGCAAGCATGTGAGATACTGAAAGATATTCAAGGGATTCAATTTGTGTATTTTACCAAAAAAGATGTGGTTCGTCATCGGCTTGTCAGGGATATTATTGCAGCATACGAGCGATATGAAGCATCAGAATAATATGATGGGTTTGCTTATGAAACTAAAGTTAACAAAAGGTAAAAATAGCATCACTGAGTTTTTTGCAACAAGTAAAGTGGTTGTCTGGTCACTTTATATACTGGTTTCATTGATATTTACGGTATTTATATATCCTGAACTGGTAGGTCAAAAGCATTCCTATCAACTTGGTGATGTGGTTGAACATGACATTAAAGCACCAAAGGATTTTTTTATTGAAGATATTGACGCGACTGAAGCGAATAAAAAACATGCAATGGAATCCGTATTAAACGTTTACGATTTTGATGAAACGATATTAACCACCATATTAAAGCATGTTGATAGGGCGTTTAATTTATTGCTTTCACTGATATCAGAAATGGATAAAGAACCTGAACCTAAAAATGAAAAGAAATCTGATTCAAAAAAAGATGAGGTACTGCCTGCCAATATTGATATTCCATTAACTACCCATGAAAAAATCTGGCAACTCAAAGACCAGTTTGAAGCTCTTATAGGAATTTCCGTAAGTAACGGCGCCTTTCAATTGTTAGAAAAAGAAAAATTTTCATCTGAAATATCAAGACTTATTAAAGAACTTCTTATAAAAATATTAGAAAATGGTGTGGTCGCCAATAAAGAAATGGTGTTAAGAGAATTGGATAAAGGCATTATTATCCAAGATGTTCAAACCAAGACTGAGCGGACTGTATATAAATTAAAACAATATTATGGTTTAGATCAGGCCAAAAACTTGGTGGGTATTATCGGCGAACCTTTATTAACCAACGTCAATTATAATATTAAAAATCTAATTATTGATTTTGTACAGAGGCTCATTGTACCCAATATTACGTTAAACCGTAGCGAAACCAAAGAAAAAGAAAAAGAAGCATCTGATGAAGTCAAACCGGTTTTGTACAAAGTAAAATCAGGGGAGATGCTGCTTAGGGAAGGAGAACGGGTTACAGAAACACAACTCAGAATACTCAAAGACCTTGATGCCTTGTCGAACCGGGATCATTTTTCAATAAGCAGTATTGGCACAATGATGCTGATTTTTTTATTTTTTCTAACCATTCATATCATTCACGAACGATCCTTACTTCATCTTTCTACTTCCTTAAATAAAAGTGTATTATTTATCTGTTTTGTGATGATTATTTTTTTCTTTATTGCAAAGTTATATTCAACCTTTCCTGAAACATTTGCTATAGATATTTCTTCATCATTTCCAAAACCATCGATCCCTTATACCATACCGCTTGCTTCTGGCGCCATGATTGTCTGTTTGTTTATGGGACTTGAAATCGCTGTGCTTTTTGCCTTATTGCTTGCGCTGGTTACGAGTATTGTGTTTGCCAATAATTTCAAATTATTTATCTATGTTTTTTTTAGCAGTTTAATGGCAGCTTACTGGATGCAAAATTGTAGCGAACGTCGGGTATTCATCAAGGCGGGCGCTAAGTTAGGACTTTTCAATATGGTATTAGCTACAACACTGGACATTTATAATGCTAATTTTTCGTATATGATGTTCCTATGGGATTGTTTCTTTGGTTTTTTAGGGGGAATGGTTTCAGGTGTCATTACTGCTGGACTTGCACCGTTGATTGAACTCTTGTTTGACTATACCACAGATATAAAACTGCTTGAATTTGCGAATTTGGATAAACCCCTTTTACGAAAATTGATGCTTGAAGCTCCGGGAACCTACAATCACAGTGTTATTGTTGGAACTATGGCTGAAGCTGCAGCGTCTGAAATTGGCGCCAATCCGCTTTTAGCGAAAGTGTGTGGATATTACCATGATATTGGCAAGATCAAAAAGCCTTTATATTTTATTGAAAACCAACAAGATGGAAAGAATAAGCATGACAAACTAGCGCCATCCATGTCAGCATTGATTATTATAGCTCATGTAAAAGATGGTATTGAAATGGCGAGAACCCATAAATTAGGTCAGGCCATCATGGATACGATTCAACAGCATCATGGAACCAGTCTTATTAGCTACTTTTATGAAAAAGCCAAAATGTTAAAAGGTGAAGATGCAGTTGCATCAGAAGATTTCAGATATCCGGGGCCGCGTCCTCAAACACGAGAAGCTGGAATTGTCATGCTTGCAGATGTTGTAGAGGCGGCTTCACGCACCTTAGACAATCCTACACCAGCAAGGATTCAAGGTTTAGTTCAAACCTTGGTGAATAAAATTTTTTCAGATGGTCAACTGAATGAATGTGAATTGACACTCAAAGACTTACATAGTATTGCAAAAAGCTTTAATACATTGCTGAATGGTATTCACCATCATCGTATTGAATATTCTTCTGAGCCATCTTCATCTACTAATGGAAAAAGTAATAAAAATGAAAATATTGATAAGCAACAACCAAAACAAGCACGAGATTTGTCAAAAAACCCTACAAAAGAAGGCGATGGCCATCTTAAACGCCTTGGATTATCATGATCATGAATTGTCGATTGTGATTACTGATGATACTGAAATTACAGAGTTGAATCAGCAGTATTTTAATCGACAAGGCCCAACTAATGTCATCGCGTTTCCCATGCAGTCTGAAACTTTTCCAGACATCAACCCGGATTTGTTGGGTGATGTCGTTATTTCCGCAGATACGGCAGCCCGGGAAGCTGAGGATGGAGAAATAGTTTTTGATCAACGGATGACAGAATTATTGATTCATGGTATTTTGCATCTCCTTGGATATGACCATGAAACGGATGTTGAAGAAGCAAAAGAAATGGAAACAAAAGCAGAGGAACTGCTGCATTTATTAAATACTTAATCCAATAAGGAGACTTATACATGGCTGGATTAGCAGTAAATGTGGATCATGTCGCCACATTAAGACAGGCAAGGCAAGTGTTATATCCTGATCCCGTAGCTGCTGCCATTCAGGCAGAATTGGCAGGGTGTGATGGAATTGTTGTTCATTTACGGGAAGACAGGCGACATATTCAAGATCGGGATGTACGGATTTTAAGACAAATCGTTCAAACTAAATTGATCTTGGAAATGGCTGCGACTTCAGAAATGATTGGTATTGCATTAGAACTCAAGCCTGATGTTGTAACACTTGTTCCTGAAAAACGAAATGAAATGACAACTGAAGGCGGTATTGATTTAACTGTATATAAAGATGAAATCGGGGCTGCCATTCAAACCCTTCAACTGAATGGAATTCGTGTCAGTGTTTTTATTGATCCTGATCCAGATCAAGTTAAAATCGCTCATAAAATTAATACGAATATCGTTGAAATTCATACCGGTGCTTTATGCGAGACCAAATCCATCGTTCATCAATCCAAATGCTTATCTAAAATCGTGGATGCCATTAAATTAGCTCATAAACTCAATCTGAATGTTCACGCAGGACATGGGTTGTGCTATCAAACCATTAAATTGTTTGAAGGCTTGCATGAAATCGATGAATTTAGTATCGGACATAGCATTATTTCAAGAGCAATTATGGTGGGCATGCATACTGCGGTTAAAGAAATGCTGGATATGATTTATTCACTTTAATGGAGATTACTCACATGTATCTGGTTACTGCTGAAGAAATGCAGGAAATGGATCGATTAACCATTACCTCTTTTGGTTTACCCGGCAGAATTTTAATGGAAAATGCCGGAAGAGGTGTAACTCAATCGATTTTAACTAATTTTCCGAACTGTCATGAAAAAAAAATTGGGATTATTGCAGGTAGTGGCAATAATGGCGGGGACGGTTTTGTTGTAGCCCGTTATCTGGCTCAAAAAGGCATTCAGACCAGTGTATTTTTGCTTGCATCATCAGAAAAACTTAAAGGAGATGCTGCAGAAAATTATAAATTATTATCTGTGTTACAAATACCTGTATATGAGATTTTAACGATCGACTCATGGGAAACATTAACGACAAGTGTATTAGAACAGGATATTTGGGTGGATGCACTTTTAGGAACCGGTTTAAAATCTGATGTCAAAGGTTTTCTTCGAGATGTTATTCAACAAATTAATCAATTGAATAAACCTGTGATTGCTGTAGATTTACCTTCGGGCATAGATACAAATTCAGGCCAACCCCTTGGTGAGGCCATGAAAGCATATGCAACTGTTACATTTGCATTTCCCAAAATTGGACACGTAATTTATCCGGGAGTGGACTACACCGGCAAGCTTGAAGTAGTGGATATCGGTATTCCAACTTATATTTCAGAAGAAGTAAGCCCGCGTCAATTTTTACTGACCCCTGATGAAATTCAACATAATTTGCATGATCGGCCCGGGGATATTCATAAAGGCAAAACAGGTCATGTATTTGTATTAGCAGGCTCTTATGGAAAAACAGGCGCTGCCGTTTTATCTAGCATGGCAGCATTACGCGCAGGCGCAGGCCTTGTAACACTTGGAATTCCCGAAAGCTTAAATCCGATTCTCGAATCCCAATTGCTTGAAGCCATGACTCTGCCGCTTCCAGAAACCATTTATGGAGTATTTGATGTAGCGGCATTGGATACAATTGTTGCATTTGCTTCAGCTAAAAACTGTCTTGCATTAGGCCCCGGTATTGGAACCCATCATCAAACGGTTGAGTTAGTATCCCAATTGCTGTCACAAATTACGATACCTATGGTGATTGATGCGGATGGTATCAATTGCCTAACTAAGAGTAATTTGCATCTTCTCAAACATTTAAAAAAACCAGCAGTGTTGACTCCACATCCGGGAGAAATGGCGCGTCTTATTAATGAATCTGTCGCCGATATTCAACAGAATAGAATACATTATGCCAGATATTTTGCTGAAACCTATAATGTTCACCTTGTCTTAAAAGGTGCCCGTACGGTTATTGCCCATCCAGATGGCCGTGTATTCGTTAATCCTACAGGTAACAGCGGCATGGCTCAAGGCGGAATGGGAGATGTGTTGACCGGATTAATTGCCGGGTTTATAGCTCAGGGGATGTCTCAGGAACAAGCCACGCATGTCGGTGTTTACTTACATGGTGCATCTGCAGATCAGTTGTTCAAAACAGTCGGGCCTTATGGCTATTTGGCATCTGAAGTCATAAATCAGATTCCTCATGAAATTCAACGGATATTATCAATCAATCAACATCAAACCTCTTTGAAAGACTTATCCTCATATACAATTCAATTATGAATGAACATAAAGCACTAACATCTTCAGCAGAAGAGACATTTCAGTTTGGGTATGCAATAGGAAAATCCTGTATTACTACGCCATTAATAATCTCGTTAATCGGTGATTTAGGGTGTGGAAAAACAGCATTTGTTCAAGGATTAGCACGAGGCCTTGATGTGCCAGACACAGTTCCAGTTACCAGCCCTACTTATGGTATCATTCATACATATTCAGGAAAAGTTACAATACACCATGTTGATTTATATCGATTGAAAGATCATGACGAGGAACAGTTGGAACAAATTGGACTGTCTGAGATATTTGACGATGATGCAGTCATCGCTATTGAATGGGCAGATCGTTTACCCGCTCTCTGGTATGAGCATTATGTCAGTTTGTCTTTAACGTTTACAATCCTTTCAGATCAACAGCGTGATATCCATGTGCGAGTCTTAAAACAGGAACAATGCAGTTTAAACACTTTACCCCTGATCAAGTGATGGTTCTCTTAATTTTAGGGATTGGGATTCTGTGTCTCATCCTATATCGAACTGTTTATGGATTTTAAGACCGTGAAACGGCTTGTTGTTATTGATAATTATGATTCATTTACTTATAATCTCGTTCAGATGTTCATGGTGTATGACCTTGACATCACAGTTGTTCGAAGCGATAAAATAAGTATCGAAGCTATTACGTCTAATTTACCAGATTATATCGTAATAAGCCCCGGCCCAAAAGACCCGCAACATGCAGGCATTTCTATTGAATTAATTCGGGCTTTATATAAACGAGTCCCTATTTTAGGAGTTTGTCTTGGAATGCAATGCTTTAATGAGGTATTTTCAGGTCATACCATAAGAGCCACCATCCCTGTTCATGGGAAAACCAGTCTTGTCTATCATCACGATCAGGGTATTTTCAAAAATATACCATCACCGTTTGTTGCAGCCCGATACCATTCCCTGACTGTAAAAATAAACAGCCCGGAACTGATAGTCACAGCTACAACATCAGACAATTTAGTTATGGGGATGGCACATTGTGACTATCCAGTATTCGGAGTTCAATTTCATCCGGAAAGTTTTATGACTGAGTATGGATGGCAAATGATCAATAATTTTTTATCCGCAGATGTCGCAGATGGACGCAGATAAGCAAGATAAGCGAGATAAGCAAACATACGCAATAATTGGTGCGGCTATGATTGTTCATAGAGAATTGGGATGCGGGTTTTTAGAAGCGGTGTATCAAGAAGCTTTAGAAAAAGAATTTCAAATTCAACGTATCCCATATAAAAGAGAACATGAAATACCTGTTTTTTATCGAGGGGAAAAACTTAAATCGTACTATAAAGCTGATTTTGTCTGCTTTGAAAACATCATTGTCGAGTTAAAAGCATTAAGCATTATTTCTGGAATTGAAGAAGCGCAGGTAATAAACTATTTAAAAGCTAGTGGATTTCATAGGGCATTACTTATCAATTTCGGAACAAAACAATTGCAATATAAAAGATTGATTTTATCCGCAGATTACACAGATTATCACAGATAAAAAATAATAAATTATCTGCGTAATCTGCGTAATCTGTTGATTGTAATCTGCTGCTGCGGAACAACACAATTGCAAAAAGATTGATTTTATCCGCAGATGTCGCAGATTATCACAGATTAAAACGTAATAATTTATCTGCGTAATCTGCGTAATCTGCGGATTGTAATCAGCGGAACGGAGGAGGAACGACTTGGAACAAATCTGTGAGAATCTGCGTAATCTGGGGATTCATGTTGAACCGTTGCAAATTGATTTTTCATTTTTTGAAATCGCTGAAAAATTTGCATCTTTAGATGGAACTGTGGTTTTAAAAAGCGGTACCTCTTTAGATTGTGCACGATATGATATTCTTGCAGTAATGCCTTGGTTAACCTATTCCGCACGTCATCGTAATATACATTTGAACATTGATGGTCATATCTATTCTGATTCTGCTCATCCATTTGATGTATTGAAGCTGTTATTAAAGCAACTTGCACTTCAAGAACATCACTGGCCCCTGCCAGTTGTTTCAGGCTTGTTTGGATATTTTGCCTATGATCTTAAGGATGTACTTGAAGAATTACCTCAAACCGTAATGGATGACTTATGTCTTCCGCATCTTTACCTTGTGTCTCCATCAATTATATTAATATATGATCATCAACTCCAGTCTTATAATTTATGTATTCCTATTCGTTCGATGGATGAATCCGCCTACATAGAACAAGTCAGACATGCTTTTTTTTCCCGGATTTTTGAAATTACCCCCGCAAGTACTGAATTCTCAGCAGATATTCGCAACTTCAAGTCCAATTTTTCAAAGATTCAATATATGGATGCAGTACAACACATAAAAAATTACATTGCAGCCGGGGATGTATATCAAGTCAATTTGTCTCAACGCTTTATCATGCCTTTTGATGGCCATGCGTTTTCGTTATTTAAAACACTGTTTGAGCGGAATCCAGCGCCTTTTTTTGCATTTATTCAATGTGGTGATCATCAGATCGTATCAACTTCACCTGAACGGTTTATTCACTTAGATCAAAATATCGTGGAAACCAGACCCATTAAAGGAACACGAAAAAGAGGACAGGATAATAAAACGGATGAGGCTTTGCGTGATTCTTTGTTGCATAGCCCAAAAGATGATGCTGAACTGTCAATGATTGTCGATTTACTGAGAAACGATATTGGAAAAGTATGTCAACCCAATACAGTAAAGGTTGTTGAACATAAACGCTTAGAAGCCTATGACAATGTATTTCATCTGATATCCATTGTACAGGGGATTCTTCAATCAGATAAAGATGAAGTGGATTTACTTGCCGCTGTATTTCCCGGAGGATCGATTACCGGATGTCCAAAAATCAGAGCGATGGAAATCATTGATGAACTGGAAACCGCAACACGGCATTTATATACTGGCGCAATTGGCTATATCAGTTTTCATAAACATATGGACCTTTCAATTGCGATTCGAACGGCAGTGATTCATAAAGGCAACCTTGTAATTTCTTTTGGCGGCGGCATTGTATATGATTCACTACCTGAAGATGAGTATGAAGAAACCCTGCATAAAGGCAGTACGTTTCTAAACATATTTCATCAACATACCACAAATACAGTTCAGAAAAAAATAATGATCTGGCATGATGGAAGAATACAGCCTGTTGAAGAAACGAGAATTTCGCCATTGGATTTGGGATTTCAATATGGATATGGATGTTTTGAAACGATCAGATATGCTCATGGGAATAGTTTAAGATTACCTCAACATATTGAACGCTTTTATCACACATGGCAACTGCTGTTTAAAACAGAACCGCCCACTATGACATGGCACTCCATTATTAATCAGATATTACGAGCCAATGAATTAGACCAGCAAACGGCATCAGTGAAATTGCTTGCCTATCAGGGAAACGATCAGGAGCTGATGAATGTCCATTTGATGGTCATTGCTAAGCCTTATATTCATCGAATGCAACATAAGCCCAAGAATCAGGGAATGCATTTAGGAATTTATCGCCATCAACGACATATATTTCTGGCTGAGCATAAGACACTGAATTATTTATATTATTACTTGGCGGGTGACTGGGCTAAAAAAAATGGATTTGATGAGGCCATTATTCTGAATTCTGATGGAACGATTTCTGAAACCAATACTGCGAATATTCTGTTGATTTTTGAAAAACAGGTTATTCGGCCAGAATCTCCACATGTTCTTCCGGGAGTTATGCTGATGACCGTATGTAATCTTTTGACAGAGTGGGGTTATCGTATCATCCAAAAACCTGTTCATATAGAAGAGTTATGGAAGGCAGATGAGATACTTTTAAGCAATGCGTTAATTGGGACAGTACCTGTAACTGCTATTGATGGCAAATCCATTAAAACGCCTTCAGGTCTATGGGAATCGATCAACAAGATTGTTCTTTAAAATTTTTTTGAATCTAACAGCCTCTGTATATCCCCCTTTCTGAAGAAGTGAAAGGGGGAGTTGATAAAAATACAGCAAGTTATATTAATTGAATGCAATAGGCTTTGCCGTTAAACAAGACTTTTCGTCACTTAGTTCATCGCAATGAAAATATAGGCACAACTTTAGTCTTCAACCAAAATACTAGTTGAACCTTGAACTATTCCTGTAACCGGAATAAACTGCCCGTCCCATTCGAGATATTCGGTTTTGTTGCCTTTATAATCCGGATCATAAATAATAATATCCAACCGATATACCCCTTTACCATCCAAAGCCTTCAGCTTTTCTTTTTGAATAGCGGGTAAAAAACCGCCAAAGAAGGGGACAATCTGGAATTCGCGTAGGGCTTGGCCTTTCAGATCAAAGAAAGGTACAAGTTCTTGGGTCAGGTTATCCATCCCATCTAAGGTCATAAAAAATGATCGTTTTTTCGGCGTTAAGATTCGGATAAAAATAAGTCCGGTATTAATCTCATTGGGAGAAAATGTCAGCAGCACTGAAGCGCTGTTTCCTTCATCAACTGCTTTCAGTGTCATGGGGCTGATACTGATCGTTGCAGTTACTACTTCGCCTGAAGAATCTGAAAGCTGGATAAGCATTGACCCGGAATCTACTTCTGGAGGTAAGCTAAATGTTGTATTTTTACCTGTAACGCTGGACAACAGTGCTCCGGGAATCGGTTCAACACCCGGCATTGGCAACAATTCCCATTCATAATTGCCTAATCCGCCTAAAGCTGAAAAAGTTTGTTCCTGACCTGGAAAAATGGTTGCCGCTCTTGGGGTAATTCGTAAAGGCCGAGTCGTAATCACTTCAGCATATCCCTGATTATCAAATTGATCTGTCACCACAACTCTGCCTATTGTCTCGGTTACATTGGAAACTACAACATGCACAACACTTGCATCTTCATTTAACGCTGTAATATCACCATTTGCGCCAACAAAAGCCCATCGGTATGGCGGCAATCCATGTACTGCGGTCATGGTAATTTCCATTCCCGGATCACCTGCATACGTACTAGGTGTGATCACTGGATCCAGTTCAGTAACAACATCCACAGCAACAGTCAGTTTTGTATTTGCACCGTCATAAATCGTGATTGTATCCTGTCCCACAGGTATTGCCATAGGTTTTTCTGTGGTTATAGTTTCAGGATTCACGGTAGAATACTTAAATATTCCAAGGTTATAACTTTGATTTACAGACTGAATATATCCCCGATCGCTTACCGCAATATAATTTCCAGCGCCATTGAAGACTTCTAATTTGACGCTTTCACCTCTATGAAGTGTTATTTGCTGGCTCGGGTTAACTCGCAATTCACCCATCACAAATAAAAATCCCTGAATTTGATGGCCGGAAACCTTGTCAGTTACTGTAATGGTGATCATGTTCTTTTTACTGGATAAGGTGGGAGTTGCAACAGACGCAACTTGAATGCTTGCTGACGCATTATTTTGATCTGAATAACTCAGGATTTCAGCGCTGTTATCAATGCTCCACTGATACGGCGGCACACCACCTTGCAATTCCATGCTCACACTATCACCAAGCTGAACGCTTTTGGATACTGTGATAAAACTCAAGGGATTCCGGTTATATACTGTAGATTGGCACATATTACCAGAAGCATCTGTAACAGTTATGGTATCATCTTGTAATAAATCTGAAGCATGATACACAACCACTTCGCCTTCATTGATAATATTGCCGTTTTTATCTCTAAACTCACCCGTTACCGCATTCCATTTAAACGGAGGATAACCGCCAGACACGATCATATCTACTGTTTTTCCCGGGCTGACAACAAATTCCTGACGTAAACTCATCGGCCGGTTAATAAACACCGTCGCTGTATCCTGCAAACCCGAATGATCTGTGACTGTAATCGTTGCTTCTGCATCGATAAGTCGTGGCGATGTAAATATTGCGCTTGATGTATTTTGTTGAGGCTCAATGGCGCCTTTATCCACAGTCCATACATACGGAGGATTTCCGCCGACCACTTGAATTATAACGTCCTTATAGTCTTCATTAATCCAATTATATTTCGGCGATAATACGGGTTTATTTCTAACATGAATCATAATGCTTCTTGTATTATTTGCATTATCAGCTACCGTCACCGTATAATCTCCAAGTTCATTGGGCGCTTTAAATTGAACGCTTGGCCCTTTATATCCATCTGAAGGAATAAAAGAACCGCCTATAGGCGCTGTCCAGATTAATTCGCTCATACCGCCAGATGCTTCCAAATCAACAACTTCGCCTCGGGCAACTGTTTTTTCTGCCACTGCTAATTTTATTACATTGGCTGCTGAAAAATTGATAATTGCCGTAACGTTTTTACCTGCGGCATCATATACCGTAAGCACATCATCTGTCGTAATGGCAGGCGCTGTGTAAGTGACTGTGGTTTGATTCACAGTTGCACTGCCATTTTGAGCTACTGCGGTATAAGGTGATTTGCCTCCTGTGATGGTAAAACGATGAACGCTGCCCGTTTCTGTGATTGTCAGCACGTTTGGCGAAATGATCAGCGGCAGAGCTATTGCTTCAAACAATGCAGTAATTGTTTTGGCTTTGTCCATTTTGATTGTCAGCGGATTCGTCAAACCGCTCGAATCTTTAGTCCAGCCCTTAAATGTATATCCTGTTTCGGGTTCTGCAATTAATGATACGGTTTCATTGCATGAATACGCAGGCTTTTGAGGATTGATAAAGACTTTTCCATTTTTAGCAATCACGGTTAGGGTATAAGTTTTTACAGAATCAATAAATGTTGCGGTTATACTATGATTCGCAGTAACATTGTTGAAGGTATATGTCGAAACCGCTCCAACTGAATTTCCATCTACCGTCACATCAGCAATATCGTAACAGGTGTCGGGAGTAATTGTATAGGTTTGAGAACCTCCATGAGTTATTGTTACAGGGCTTGATGGAGAAATAAGGCCTCCCGTTCCTGCTATTGAGGTAAGGGTGTATTCTTTGCTGATCGCAGTAAATGTAGCCGAAATCGTTTGGTTGAACGTCACGTTGCTTATTGTATATGTTGACACTTTTCCTACTGATGTCCCATTCACCTTAACATCATCTATTTCAAAACCATCATTGGCAGATATTGTAAATATCTGGCTTGCGCCTTGATTGACTGAAACCGATCCTGAAGGTGAAATAGTTCCTCCTGTACCGGCTGAAGCGGTAATGCTATATGAGGAATTCAGAGGATATGATCCATATGGTTGGTTACGAACGGCACGTACGTAGGATCCATATTTACTGGATCCATATCCATCTTTACTGGAGTATCCATCCATGCCGTAGATGAAGCCTACAAGATACGCCATATCAGTGTGATTGATGTCAGTAGTACTTGACCAATAAAAGGACGCAAGAGTCGCAACCATTATTTCCGTATGTATGGACGAACTGATTGTAAATAATTGATTTATCGTCGGACTACCTTTACCTTTGCTATTATCAGTTATGCTTAATAATTCTTTTATGTTAGGCAAACGCCAATCTGAATATCCAGCCAAATTCAAATTTTCACAATATACCAATGCATCTGACCATTTTCTTTCAACCCCATCATCTGATTTTTGCCACATCAATCCCGTTGTCTGATCGGTTACAGTGCCATCGCCATTATCAATCATTAAATGATTCTGACTATCTAATGATTCACATGATCTTGCACGAACGGCACGCATGCTGTAGACATCGGTCTTAGGTAGAGCTCCAGAGAGTGGTGGTCCAGAGCCGCCATAAAAACTCACGAGCCAGACGTTAGCACTGTTATTTACGTCCATAGTACTCGACCAATAAGTAGCTCCCGACCATGAGTTAGGAAATTTGCATATAAATACAGGGTTAATCATAGGATTTTTTTGGCCATAATCCACAATACCTCTCAACTCACTCAAAGTAGGCAACCTCCAATCTGAATACCCGGCAAAAATCAGATTATCGCAGTATGTGTTCGTATCATTCCAATTACGTTCAATGCCGTCATCTTCTTTCTGCCACATCAACCCTGTATTTAAATCGGTCACTGTACCATCGCCGTTGTCCTTATACCGCTGTTTATCATTATTGTACTGAGCATCTTGACCATAAAAAGGTTGCCCTTCATTTGGACAAGGAATTTCAGTAGAATCATTGTAACATTTTTCCTGACCGGTATCAGAAGTAAAATTACATTCAATAGAGGTAAGAACAAATGCAGCTTCAATGATGTTATTTGCTGTGACATTGCTGAATGTATAAGTAGAAACTGCACCAACTGATGTTCCATCAACCTTGACATCAGCAATCTGATAACCAGAATTAGCAGTAATCGTAAAGGCTTGACTGCTTCCATGAGTTACGGATACTGAACCGGATGGGGAAATAGTTCCGCCGGTTCCTACATTTGCTGTGATCGTATATTTTTTTGAGCTGAACGTTGCAGCAATGCTTTGATTTGAAGTAACTTTGTTGAAGGTATAGCTTGACACAGACCCAACCGAATTGCCGTTAACCGTGACATCAGCGATTTGATAGCCAGCGTTGGCAGTAATCGTAAACGTCTTGTTTGAGTTTTGCGAAACTGAAACCGAGCCAGATGGCGAAATATTCCCTCCAGTTCCTGCAGTTGCGGTAATTGAGTATGTTATTGGAATGTAAGTTCCCGTAGAAGTTGTAGTCTGTCCCTGTTGAATCATTACCGTTTGATTTGCCGGTTTTGTCCAGCCTGTAACATCTTTAAAATCAACATTATGCGAACCAATACTTAGACTTGTAACAGTAGCACCGCTCTCCTGCCATATACCGTTATCCACTCGCCATTGAGCACCAGATGTAATGGAGCTTTGAGGGGATATGGTGACAGTGAGAGAACCAGTTTCGCCTTCCTTTACGTTAACTGGAATAACTACAGTAGCCCCTGAAGCATCTTTTACACTAACAGAACAACTACCTGCTCTAATACCGGTGATATTTAGATAACCGTCAGCGGTCAATTCTGTTTTATCAAGTGTTATATACTCTGCTTGATTTACGCTTATAACATAAGGTGGTGTACCAGCAGAAATGGAAAGTCTTATAGATTCACCTATACTAATGCTTACTGTACTCGGAGTCACTGAAAATTTACGAGGAGAAACTACTGTTACTTGAAGAGTTTTAACACTTGCATTAGCATCTGTGACTGTAACAATATAAGGTCCACCTAAATCATTCCCGGTAATTTTTAGTGTGCTTGAATCAATTGTCGCTTGGATAAAAAATTGATCTGCAGGTTCAATGTTTACTGTATAGGGAGTAACACCACCATTGATAGGAATACTTTTGGTTGTACCTAACACAATTTCTGTGGAATATATCCCTAATGTTAATGGAGTAGTGTTCTCAATCACCTTCACTTTAATTGTTTTGGTAATTGAGGCATCGGTACTTATCACTTTTAATTCATACGTACCTGGAGTAGTTTTTGCTTCAATTTTAACAACATATCTGCTTGTAGATGACCCAATATTTGCACCATTAACCAAATTTGTACCCGCTGAATTTCTAACAGCAATTCCGGTAGTATCAAAATTGATAACATACCCATTAGCAACTTTTATTAATTTCCCATTTGTATTTCTTGGAAATATTGCTAAAGGAGCGGCACCGTTTATCGGAAGAACCAAATAATCATTTTCTGAATTTGGATAGATGTCAAATTTTGATAGTGAATCAGTAGTTATAATATCTGTTTCGGTCAAAGATTTAGCAACAGCAATCTCAATCTCAATATGTTGAGTTGCAATTTGTCTTGTTGCTACATTTCCTCCTTCATCATTGCGAGCTTCATACAGTGTTATTGTAATTATATCTGTTCCATTTGCATCGTTTGGATACAAAATATTTGTCAGTCCAATACCCTGTTCAAGGTGAATATATTTAATTATTGTTGATAGAGTCCCTGTAGATGAATTAGTATATGCCAATGCAGGTGAACTATCACCACTTATTGAACTACCAAGCAAAGTACTAATTGAAGCAATAATGCCGGATCCACCGGATTCACCATAGACATCTACATTACCTAATTGATCTAAACCCATGATAGACATATTTAATATCCGCCCTGTTGATGCACCAATAGATGTAATATCTGTTCGCACATCTAATCCAACTGTTGTTGTATCCCATCTGTAACCACTTGAATTATTGATATAAATTACTAATAGACAGATGATTGTAGTAGTAAAACGGATAGTCCAATGTTTATGATATGTGTTTCTT
Organism: Deltaproteobacteria bacterium YD0425bin50; assembly: GCA_002753105.1. GTDB lineage: Bacteria > Desulfobacterota > Desulfobacteria > Desulfobacterales > YD0425bin50 > YD0425bin50. The sequence continues at coordinate 38,066 of PDZT01000010.1, forward strand.
GGTTTCAATTTACGACTCCTCTTTTTTAGTGTTGTTGATTCTATAATTCTATAATACAGCCAAATTAATAATTGATTTGTAAAAGCCCGGCGGGCTTATAATAAGTCCGCCGAGTTCATATAGATTAGTCTTCAACCAAAATACTCGTTGACCCCTGAACCATACCAATTACCGGAATAAATTGCCCATCCCATTCGAGATATTCGGTTTTGTTGCCTTTATAATCCGGATCATAAATAATAATATCCAACCGATATACCCCTTTACCATCGAGCGCATTCAGCTTTTCTTTTTGAATAGCGGGTAAAAAACCGCCAAAGAAGGGGACAATCTGGAATTCGCGTAGGGCTTGGCCTTTCAGATCAAAGAAAGCTACAAGTTCTTGGGTCAGGTTATCCATCCCATCTAAGGTCATAAAAAATGATCGTTTTTTCGGCGTTAAGATTCGGATAAAAATAAGTCCGGTATTAATCTCATTGGGAGAAAAGGTCAGCAGCACTGAAGCGCTGTTTCCTTCATCAACTGCTTTCAATGTCATGGGGCTGATACTGATCGTTGCAGTTACCACTTCACTGGAAGAGTCTGAGAGTTGTATCAGCATTGAGCCGGAATCAACTTCAGGAGGCAACGTAAATGTCGTATTTTTTCCTGTAACACTGGATAACTGTGCTCCGGGAATGGGTGCAACACCCGGCATTGGTAATAATTCCCATTCATAATTCCCTAATCCGCCTAAAGCTGAAAAGGTCTGTTCCTGCCCCGGGAAAATGGTTGCCGCTCTTGGCGTAATTCGTAAAGGTCGGGTTGTAATCACTTCCGCATATCCTTGCTTATCGAATTGATCCGTTACGACAACTCGGCCTGCGGTTTCCGTTACATTGGAAACAACTACATGGACGATACTGGCATCTTCATTTAACGGCGTAATGTCGCCATTCGCTCCCCAAAAATCCCATCGATAGGGAGGCAAGCCATGTACTGCCATCATAGTTATTTCCATGCCGGGTTCACCTGAATACATGCTTGGCGTAATGACCGGTTCAAGTTCTGTGATCACATCCACATTAATTGTCAGCTTAGTATTTGCGCCGTCATACACTGTGATAGTATCCTGACCAACTGGAATTGCAGCAGGCTTTTCTGTGCTGATGGTTTCAGGATTTACAGTAGAATACTTGAATATGCCTAAGTTATAACTTTGAGTTACAGACTGAACATATCCTCGTTCACTCACTGCAATATAATTTCCAGCGCCATTGAAGACTTCTAATTTGACGCTTTCACCTCTATGAAGTGTTATTTGCTGGCTCGGGTTAACTCGCAATTCACCCATCACAAATAAAAATCCCTGAATTTGATGGCCAGCAACCTTATCGGTTACGGTAATAGTGATCATGTTCTTTTTACTGGATAAGGTCGGCCCGGCTATCGAAGCCACTTGAATGTCTGCTGTTGTATTATCCTGTCCAGAATAACTCAAAATTTCTGCACTGTCATCAATACTCCACTGGTACGGCGGCACGCCTCCCTGAACCTGCATTGTTACAGCACTTCCTAATTGAACGCTTTTGCTTGCCGTCACAAAACTTAGGGGAGTCCGATTATATACAGTGGCTTGACAGGTATTTCCAGAAGCATCGGTTACAGTGATCGTATCATCCTGCAGCAAATCCGAAGCATGATACACAACTATTTCACCTTCACTGACTATATTGCCGTCTTTATCACGAAACTCACCAGTCATAGCATTCCATATAAACGGAGGATAGCCTCCAGATACAATCATATCAACTGTTTTCCCCGGGCTAACTACAAATTCCTGCCGTAATCTCATAGGACGGTTGATAAAGACTGTCGCTGTATCCTGCAAACCAGAATGATCCGTTACCGTAATCGTGGCTTCACCATCGATGATTCTCGGAGAACTATACACCGCTGTGGCTGTATCGGTTTTGGGCACAATACTTCCCTGATCCACTGTCCAGTGATACGGAGGATTACCGCCAATCACTTGCAGGTTTACATCTTTATATTCTGCATTTATCCAGTTATATTTCGGAGACAGTACAGGTTTATTTCTAACATGAATGACAATATTTCTACTATTATTCAAATTATCTGATACCGTAACCGTATAATCTCCTAGTTCATCTGGCGCTTTAAATTG
>PDZT01000133.1 GCA_002753105.1 Deltaproteobacteria bacterium YD0425bin50
GCCGTTTGTATTCCAAAGAACAATTGATGGCTCTTGGCGAATTGCTTCGTGAAAAAAGTAATCAATTGAATCGTACGCTATATTTGATTACAGATGAACCTTATCGCAAAATTGTTTTTGACAAGAAGACTGTTCCCAGTGTATTTTCATGCTATACTGAAACGATTTTTGTTACTTCGTATTCAAAAGACCTGTCAATACCCGGTGAGCGGATTGGTTTTATAGCAGTTCATCCACAATCTACACATAAAAATAGGTTGATTGGAGGGATGACATTAGCTAATCGTATTTTAGGATTTGTGAATGCACCAGCGTTAATGCAGAGAGCTGTGGCAAGGTTGCAGGGCGTATCTGTAGATATTAAACAGTATGAATCGAAACGAGATCGTATTTGTCAAGGTCTGTCTTCGTGTGGGTATGATTTTATTAGACCTGATGGCGCATTTTATTTGTTTCCAAAATCACCGATTCCTGATGATGTCGTTTTTGTTAATGCTTTACTCAATGAACGAATTCTTGCTGTCCCGGGTCGAGGTTTTGGAGCTCCAGGATATTTTCGGCTTGCTTTTTGCGTGGATGATCAAACCATTCAAAACGCAATGCCCGGTTTTGGTAAGGTAATGCAGCAGATTTTAAAAAAGTAGATACCAATGATTTTAGTAGAGAAAGGGTAAAAACGAATGGGAATTGTTGCTGATAAAATTAAAGCATTAGAAGAACGAGAACAAAAAATACGTGCTATGGGTGGCTCAAAAGCCATTGAAAAGCAGCATGAACAAGGCCGGCTGACAGCGCGTGAGCGGATTAGTCTTTTTTTTGACACGGGTACATTTCGGGAACTGGATATGTTTGTTGAGCACCGATGTACAAATTTTGGGATGGACAAGATCAAAGTTCATTCAGATGGCGTGATTGTCGGTCATGGTTTGGTCAATGGCCGTCCTGTATTTGCTTATTCACAGGATATAACCTCAAGAGGTGGAAGCCTTGGAGAAATGCATGCCAAAAAAATTTGCAAGGTCATGGATTTGGCATTAAAAGCAGGCGTACCTTTTGTTGGGTTTAATGACTGTGGCGGAGCAAGAATTCAGGAAGGTGTGAATGCACTGTCAGGCTATGGAGAAATTTTTTTCCGAAATTCAACTGCATCCGGTGTGATTCCGCAAATATCAGCTATCATGGGACCCACAGCAGGTGGGGCTGTGTATTCTCCAGCCATGACAGATTGGGTATTTATGGTGAAAAAAACAAGTTATATGTTTATCACGGGTCCAGATGTTATTAAAGCAGTTACAGGAGAAAATATTGATTTTGAAACGTTAGGCGGCGCCATGACTCATAATGAAAAAAGCGGAGTGGCTCATTTCGCATGCGAAAATGATGAAGACGCTATTGCTCAGATCAAATGCCTGTTGTCTTTTTTACCTTCCAATAATATGGAAGAACCGCCTTTAGTGTTATCAGATGATCTGCCAACACGTATTGACCCGTCTTTGGATACACTCATACCAGATCATCCAACTCAATCGTATGATATGAAGGTGCTAATTACTACGATTTTGGATAATCATGATTTTTTTGAACCTCATATGTATTATGCGCCTAACATGATTGTAGGATTTGGACGGTTAAATGGCAGAACCGTAGGTATTATTGCGAATCAGCCGAGTGTATTAGCCGGCTGTCTTGACATCAACGCTTCAGATAAAGCAAGCCGATTTATCCGATGTTGTGATGCATTTAATGTTCCACTAGTTACAATTACAGATGTACCCGGATATTTACCCGGTTATCATCAGGAATGGAGCGGAATTATCCGACATGGAGCCAAATTATTATGGTCTTATTCAGAAGCAACCGTACCTAAACTTCTTTTAATTACCCGAAAAGCTTATGGCGGCGCTTATATTGCGATGTCTTCCAGGCATTTAGGCGCAGATATGGCATTTGCATGGCCTTGTGCTGAAATTGCAGTGATGGGCGCAGAAGGTGCCTCCAATATTATTCACCGAAAAGAAATTAGTGATGCTCAAGACCCAGTCAAAAAACGTAAAGAAAAAGTGCAGGAATATAATGAACTGTTTTCAAATCCTTATTGCGCTGCAAGAATGGGATTTATTGATGCAGTGATTGTACCGAGCCAAACCCGTATGCGATTGATCGAAGCGCTTGAGATAATGTGTAGCAAACGAGAATTACGTCCTCCCAAAAAACATGGTAATATTCCATTATAATCATGTGGAATGCGTAATGACAAATAGGAATGATCTGTGGAGGAAATATGAAACCTAATCCCAAACTAGTTGCCGCGATTACTGCTGTTGTCTCTTATATTGAATCAGAGCAGGCAGTTATGGTTGATACGTATGTAAAAGATGAACCCAACGCAATACAAAGAGATACCTCTTTTCAGGTGTGGGCCTTATCAGGCAGGCAAACCCACATGCATATGCGTTCTATAATGCAAATGAAAGGCTTACATGGGGTAAAATTTAGAAATTCATAAACAAATAACTACATAAATTTCGGATCAATGAGGAGAAACTAAAGATGAACGTTCATGACCAAGTTACCATGTGCAAAATGGACTATAGCGCAACTCGTCCAAAAGCTGAAAATCCCATAAAAATAATGGATTTAACATTAAGAGATGGGCATCAATCTCTTTTTGCCACCAGAGGCCGTACTGAAGATATGATTCCCGTTGCAGAAATGATGGATGACATTGGATTTTGGGCTGTGGAAATGTGGGGCGGTGCAACATTTGATACCATGCATCGGTTTTTAAATGAAGACCCATGGGAAAGAATTCGTACCTTAAAACGGTATCTCAAAAAAACACCCTTTTCTATGCTGTTACGAGGCCAGAATCTGGTTGGCTATCGGAATTACGCAGATGATTTAGCGAAAATATTTGTTGAACGTGCAGCCGTAAATGGAATTGATGTGTTTCGAACCTTTGATGCATTAAACGATTACCGCAATTTTGAAACTGTTGTTCCAGTAATCAAAGCCAATGGAAAACATTTTCAGGGCTGTATTTGTTATACATTAACAGAGCCTCGAATGGGCGGCGATGTGTATTCATTAGATTATTTTGTTCAAAAAGCCAAAGACCTTGAACAAATGGGTGCAGATACGATTTGCATTAAGGATATGGCTGGATTAATCGCTCCGTATGATGCATATAATCTCATCAAATCCTTAAAACAGGCTGTTTCCATTCCAATCCATCTCCATACGCATTTTACCTCAGGTATGGCATCCATGTCTCATTTAAAAGCCATTGAGGCAGGCGTAGATATTGTTGATACGTGTATGTCGCCTTATGCTTTCCGTACATCTCATCCCGCAATTGAGCCTTTGGTCATGGCTTTACTGGGTACAAATCGGGATACAGGTTTTGATATTAAGAAGCTTGCAAGGATTAATGAAGTTTTAGAAAGTGAAATTCTGCCAAAATACAAGCATCTGCTAGATGATTCCAAAGTATCGATTATTGATATTAACGTGCTTTTGCATCAAACTCCGGGTGGTATGCTGTCTAATCTTGTCAATCAACTCAAAGAAATGGATGCATTACATCGTATTGATGAGGTCTATGCCACATTACCGAAAGTTCGTAAAGACTTGGGCCAAATTCCTTTGGTTACACCGACAAGTCAAATCGTTGGTATTCAAACGGTGAATAATGTGTTGTTTGATGATGATAAAGAAACCTATAAAATGATCACTGCACAGGTGCGTGATCTGTGTTACGGATTATATGGAAAGACGGCTGTGCCGATTGATGCAGAGTTACAGAAAAAAGCGCTGAAAGGGTATCCACGCGGAGAAACCCCTATTTCATGCCGGCCTGCTCAGGTATTACAACCTGAAATGGACAAAGCCAAAGCTGATGTTCAGGGATTAGCAGTTGATATTGATGATATCCTGGTTTATGCACTTTATCCAACTACCGGAAAACGGTTTTTGCAATGGAAATATGGAAAAGAGCCTGTTCCAGATGATGTAAAACCCAAAACATTAGAAGACGTAAAAAAACGAGATGACTTGGTGAAAAAAGCTGTTCAAGGCAAATTGATAGAAAAAACTGAAAAGAAAGCACCTGAAAAAACTGAACATTTACGGAAATTTAGCGTGTTTGTCGATAATGAGTATTTTGAAGTCGGTGTGGAAGAAATTGGTGGTGCTCCTGTTGTTCGTTATGCACAACCAATGATGCCAGCACAAGCACCTCAGCCAGTAGCACCCGCACCAAAACCATTGGGTGTTGCAGCAGCTAAAGCAGAACCAGAAAAAAAGGAACCTCAACCTGCTACTTCTCAAATAGGAATCTCAACTTTAGGTACACCGTTAACTGCACCGATGCCCGGTATGATTATCAAAGTATTAAAAAATAAAGGCGATAAAGTGCAAGCTGGAGAGACCCTTGTGGTTTTAGAAGCGATGAAAATGGAAAATACGTTACCTGCTCCTGTAGGTGGAACAATTAGTGAAATCTTTGTAAAAAGCGGTGATGCAGTTCTCAAAGGACATGTGCTTTGCCGTATTACCTAATATCATAAACCTGTAGGAGCGAGACATGTCTTGCTCCTACGAGACTAAAAATCAATATATAAAGCTTAACATTATGCATGAAATGGGAATTGCCCTACAAATTATTGATGTTGCGGTTCGTTCAATACCTAAAACCAATGATCAGGTTCAAGTCGAAGCTGTTCATTTAAGGATAGGCAAGTTATCAGCAGTGGTTCCTCAAAGTCTAACTTTTTGTTTTGATATTACCAAAAAAGATACCCCGCTTGCAAACGCTAAACTTCAAATTGAAGAAATTCCAATTACAGCAAAATGCAGAGATTGCGGTCATGAAATGATCATTACAGAAGCTTTCTTTAAATGTAGCCAATGTCAGGAAGGTAAATTGGAAATTTTATCAGGTCGAGAATTAGATATTGTTTCGATTACACTCTCAGATACAGAGCGCTGAGTTAGTGATAGAAAAAATAAAAAGGAGAAATACTATTATGGAAGTTAAAGTGCTCAGAAAAGTACTTGATGTCAATGATACTATAGCTGAACAAAATCGTCATTATTTTGAAAAAAAAGGAGTGTTTGTATTAAACGTGATGAGCGCTCCCGGAGCTGGGAAAACAACTATTTTAGAAAAAACCTTAACCAGCTTGATGCCTAAAATCAAATGTGCCGTCATTGTAGGTGATATTTGTACCACAAATGATGCAGATCGGCTTTCAAAAAGTGGTGTACCTGTTATTCAGATCAATACTGATCAGTTTGGTGGTGACTGTCATTTAGCCGCACATGTTATTCAACGTGCTGCATCAGAGATTCAGTTAGATGGTATTGATTTGTTGATTATAGAAAATATTGGAAATTTGGTTTGTCCTGCTGAATTCGATATTGGCGAACATAAACGGGTTGTGGTGTTAAGCGTTACTGAAGGTGAAGATAAACCCGTTAAATACCCTCTAATGTTTCGGGTGTGTCATACGGCGCTGATCAATAAAATTGATTTACTTCCTTATCTTGATGCTGACATTCAATTATTACGAAACAATATTGCTCAAATTAACCCAGAGATAAACCAAATTGAATTATCAGCTAAAACAGGTATCGGTTTTAAAGAATGGATTACATGGATTGAAGATCAAATCAAATTATATCAAAAAACGCGAAACTGTGCATAAATCATGTCTCTTTAACATGAACATGCTCCAGTAAGAAACATCGGTAACATCGGCGAGTTCTGAATTTTTATAATTTTTTATTGATTTTTATACTTAAACGTTTCATATTCACCATAATAATATAAAATAAATACATCGTTTTTTCAAAATATTATGCTTGATTGAGTTGTTGTTTTTGGATATCATCATTTGTTTGAATTTTATTCTAAAAATAAGTGTATCATCATTTGAATACCCATTAAGACATTATTCGGCCATTGTTGAGGATAGATAATGGATGTAAGATATATAAATCCTTTTATTAACGCAACAAAAGAAATTCTTCACTCTTTAACCTCATATGAATGCAAACCGGGAAGGGCATTTGTTAAGACCAATGATGTGGCTTTAGGAGATGTAACTGGTATTATTGGTATTACGGGTGTCGTCAATGGTACCATCGCCGTTACTTTCGATGAAAAAAGTATTTTAACTATCGTATCGATGATGTTTGATGAACAATTTACTAAAGTGGATGAAGAAATTATTGATGCTGTTGGTGAATTAACGAATATGGTCTCAGGTCATGCTATTAACGAATTGGTACAATTAGGTTTCAATTTTAATATTTCTGTTCCTACAGTTATTGCTGGTAAAAATCATAGTGTAACCCATCATACAGGAGGTCCAAAAGTTGCTATCCCTTTTTCAATAGCAGATGGTAAGTTTACTATTGAAGTGTCATTTGATAAATAGAGATAAAACCGTTTTTGTTTTTTAAATGGAAATCTTATGATAAGTTTATCCCCTTATACAACAATAGAACTTTTTGATGCATGCAGGATACTTTTTGGACCTGATATTCAAATATCTATTGAATTTTTAAAATATCTCAGACCCTCTGGAGTAAAAGATGCCTTTTGGCAAAAAGCTCGGGAAACTCATCCTGACCGAGCTGTTGTTCTTGGAAAAGATGTATTTCAAATGACAGAAGAATTTAAACAAATAGCTTCTGCTTATGAAAAACTCATTTCGGTTATTTCTGAACAAGGGTTTATTTATGCTCAAAATCAACATCAACCCTATCATTCGACTTCAGTTAAACCAAAACATCAATCCCATCAATCCCATCAATCCGATCATTATTATCAGGGTGCACTACCTAAACGTGAACTTCTATTTGGGCAATTTTTGTATTATTCAGGGCATGTATCTTGGAGAACATTAATTGATACTATCGTAAAACAAAAAAAAAATCGTCCTTTGATTGGACAGTTAGCCCAACAATGGGGGTTAATTACACCTACAGATATTCGTTATATATTATCGCTTCGAGAATCAAAAGAAAAATTTGGAGATTGTGCAATTCGGACAGGCTATTTGAATCATTTGAACATTATTGCGCTGTTAGGAAAACAGCGCCGTATGCAAAGACCCATTGGTGAATATTTTATTGAAAAAGGAATCAATAACCTTCTAATCCATGAAATGTTAACTAAACAACATCAGCACAACCAACGGATTATCACAAAAACGACTTATTGATTAAACTTATCTATAGCTATCGGTCAATATACATATGAAGGGTCTTTAATGACGTTAGATTAAAGAGATCATCAGGCAGTTTTTTTTCAAATTCAAGCTGTTTATACTCTAACAAGGTATATTCATCCGGTTGATTGGCTTGTTCCATTTTCCATAGTTTTGGAAATAGTTTTCCTGAAAACACTTGAATATCAGAAGCATTCATGATTTTTACAAGCTGTAAATCCTCATCATAAAACGCTTGGGATAAAAACACCAAATCTTCCCGTATTTTTAATTTTTGCATCCCCCATACCACAGGCGCGTCAATTTTTGGTATGGATTTAAGACAATAGACTGTTTTTCCATCATGTATTTCCGTACTTTCAAGGGTATGTACATAATCATGAATAAGGGTATCGCTTTTGGCTAAATCATTGTTTGAAAAATCAGACCCCATCCACGACTGAGACATCATGGACGGCGGCAGTTTAATGACCCGATTCACTTTAGGATTATACATCCACATCTCTTTTCCCTTTTTGAGAGTAGCATTTCCTTTGTCTTTAGGAGGATCAATAATAACAAAGACACTGTCTGTATCTTCTCGTGTCCACGAATTAATGGTCATTTTTCTTTCCCATTTGGAACGATGAATCGTCATTTCTACCAAAGCTATTGAGGTTTTCCCTCGAAAATAAGTAAAGCTTTTTTCTACGAGCTCCTGAGGGTTGATGTCTATGGCAGGAGCAGAGATCGGAATCATCAAAAAAAGAAGTCCTATCGTAATGAATTGAATCATGTAGTTTCCCTTTACTGATTTTTCAATACGTTAATCATAAATCGAAAATCGAAAATCGAAAAATAACACATTCCTACTAAACATGTCTCGTTCTATTATGCGTATTTTTGTTTGAAATTACAAGATTTCCTGATCCGCGACGTTGCAGGAATCTTGGAAATAATTCAAATGCCTGTTCAATAATACTCATCACAGTGGTCATCTGCAGGACATTTCCTTTAATTTGAATCTTGCGATTGGATATAGCCTCTACAATAGGGTATAGTCCATGCCAAAACAGATGTGCGATATCTGCGTCCATGATAAATATGATATCGGGTACTTCTTCATACTTTCCCTGATGAACAACAATTTCCCGCGCAAGTCGAGAATCAATAGTAACGATAGCATCAGGATGATTAAATTGGAATTGAACACATACTCTTGCTCTTTTTAAGGCCTGTCCTATTTCGGCTTCGTTTTTGATAAATCTAAAAAAAGGTACAAACACGTCATAAATCATTTCAGATGTTTTAAAGATTTCCTTTGGATAAGATTCAGTTGGGGTGGGACTGCAAAGTATATCCGTCGGACTTACCGAGATGGGAGTCTGAGAGCTATGGTAGGCACGTTTGATCATTCGAGTTACTGCGCCTTGAGATGGCTGAACTGGATTATACAACATAAATACGGAATCCATAGCCGATTTAGTCACTTTGTCAATTTTAGAAAATGTATCATTCATTCCTGCATCTTTTAGATTTAATGGGATTCCTGTTAAAAAAGCAACTTGCAGTATTAAGTGTTTCATTTTTTCTATACACACTTTGGCAGATTGGTGTTTACCCCATTGATCAATAAAGCCGAAATTTTCAATAGCTTTGGAAGCAATCCGTTTCATCTTGCTGGTTTGAGTTTCTAACCATGTGGATACTAACTTTAATTTCCCGGATGCCAATCCCTGTAATGAGGTCAAATTCATGAGCTTTTGACTTTCATGAATAATCTCAGGAAAACCGATCCCAAGTGCATGAGCAATGTTCGCTAATCGGTCAATACGTGAATCAAGGTTATACAGCATAACTTCGGGAAGAATTAAGGGATTCGTAAGGCCATGTGGAATTTGATATATATTTTCAAGTGCATAGGATATGGCATGAACCATCCCAGTCGTGCTCGATGAACTTGCAACTCCAGCCAATAAACATCCCGTCAGAATGTTGTTTCTTGCTTCTGTATTCTCTGGATATTTACAGACCTGAAGGATATGTTGTGTCAGTAATTGGATGGCTTGTAACGCCATAGCATCAGCAATTGGGGATGGTTTTGGTGTGATATAGGCTTCTATGGCGTGAGTTATGGCATCGAGAGCCTGAATAGCAATGGTTTTTGCTGAAGCTGAAATCGCAATGTCTGAATCAAGACAAATGAACTGAGGTAAGAATTGGTTTTCAAGCAAAGGCAGTTTTATACCTCGGTCTGTATCTGTTATCATGGCCAGTTTATTTATAAAAGCGCCATTTCCACAACTGGTTGGAATAAAAAATGATGGCAGTAGGATTTCATCCTCATTTAAGCAATAAAGACCTATATAGTCACGAAGTTTTCCACCTTTACACATCATTAAGTTTGCGACTTTAGCAGTATCCATGACATTTTCACCACCCATAGCTATGATGAGATTGCATTTGTTTTTCTTGCCCAATGCAGCACATTCAGTTACGGTTTTCAAGGTTGTAAATTCTGGAATTTCATCAAAAGTACAAAGGACTTTGGTATGGGTGTCCATCAAACTGTTCAGGAATGCATTGGCAGCTTTGGATTTCATATTTGCTTGGTCAGTAATCAATATTGCTTTGCGTTTACCAAACATATTGATGTATTTATGCGCTTCTATAATAGAT
>PDZT01000011.1 GCA_002753105.1 Deltaproteobacteria bacterium YD0425bin50
TGATTGGTAAAAAATAACAATGAATATACATGAATTGACAATACAATCTGCTCACGATCTTTTAAGAAAAAAAGAGATCACTTCAAAACAATTAACGATTGCCTATTTAGAGAGGATCAAACAGGTAGATTCTCATATCGGCGCTTATCTGACAATCGATGAAGACGGAGCCATTGCTCAGGCTGAACACGCAGATGAACAAATTGCATTAGGAAACGCTACTTATTTAACAGGGATACCTCTGTCTATTAAAGACATTATCTGTACTCAAGGTCTCAGAACAACCTGTGGATCACGAATTTTAGAAAATTTTATTCCGCCTTACAATGCTACAGTTATGGGATTACTTCATCAGCAACATGCTGTTATTCTCGGAAAAGTCAATCTGGATGAATTCGCTATGGGCTCTTCTACAGAAAATTCAGCGTTTCACGTTACACGAAATCCATGGAATACAGACTATATACCCGGAGGATCAAGTGGTGGATCGGCAGCATCAGTAGCAGCAGATATGTGTTGTGCATCTATCGGTTCAGATACAGGCGGTTCCATTCGTCAACCTGCTGCGCATTGCGGCGTTGTAGGAATGAAACCAACTTACGGAAGAGTATCCCGTTATGGCTTAGTTGCGTATGCATCTTCGTTAGATCAGATTGGGCCATTGACCAAAACGGTTATGGATACCGCAATTATGTTACAGGCCATTTCCGGATATGATCCTAAGGATGCAACATCAGCCAAAGCAGAGGTTCCCGATTTTGTGTCATTGCTAACTGCAACAGCTCATCAAAGCCTTTCTGATATAACTATTGGTCTGCCTGTGGAATATTTTCAGGCAGAAGGTTTGGATAAGGATGTTGCCAATTCAATTCAGCAGGTAATTGATGTTGTGAAATCCCTGGGTGCAAAATGTATTGAAATTTCATTGCCTCATACCCAATATGCAATTGCATCGTATTATGTTATAGCACCATCTGAAGCGAGTTCCAATCTTGCAAGATATGATGGTGTTCGGTTTGGATATCGGAATCAGGCAGAAAATCATCTGATCAACATGTATAAATCTTCGAGATCAAAAGGCTTTGGCTCTGAAGTCAAGCGCAGAATTATCATTGGAACCTATGCATTATCTTCAGGATATTACGATGCATATTATAAAAAAGCATCTCAGGTACGCACATTGATTGGCCAAGATTTTAAAAATGCATTTCAACAGTGTCATGTTATTTTATCTCCAGTCACACCGACACCCGCATTTGCTATTGGTGAAAAAATTGAAGACCCGCTAACCATGTATTTAACAGATATTTTTACAATTTCTGCAAATCTTTCTGGTATTCCGGGTATTTCTGTACCCTGTGGAGTGTCATCTAAGGGACTGCCGATAGGCGTACAACTCATGGGAAATCATTTTGATGAGAAAAACCTGTTGCAAGTCGCATATCAAATTGAAAAAGCATGCTCCATAACTCATAAAAAAAAGAAGATATTATCTTAAAACAAGATAGAGGAGATTCCATCATGTCGATTATTCCAGAAGGAGAAGATTTACGAAAAGCAGTGCAATGGATTTCAGAAAAAAGAGAAAAGCATTTAAGCGAAGCGTTAGCTGATATCATTGACTCAGCATGTTTACAATTTGATCTTAGCCCAAATGATGCTGAATTTTTATTAAGGCATATCAAAAAAAACGAATCTGTTGATAATGATAAGTAGCTATATTTCGAATTCTTGAGCACGTAGAGAATCATGTCCCACATACGAATATTACCCGAAATCCTTTCAAACAAGATTGCAGCCGGTGAAGTGGTTGAACGGCCTAGCTCTGTAGTCAAAGAACTCATTGAAAACGCAATTGATGCCAAAAGTACGCGAATCCTGATTGACGTCGAACAAGGTGGTGCCTCACTCATTCAGGTTTCAGACAATGGTATGGGTATGAATCGCGATGATGCGTTGTTGTCTATTGAACGCTACGCAACAAGCAAAGTATATAATGAAACTGATTTGTTTTGCATTCGTACTCTGGGTTTTCGGGGAGAAGCATTGCCTAGCATTGCTTCTGTTTCACAGTTCGTTTTGTCAACCAAAGATACTGATTCTCAAGTCGGCACTGAATTAATTATTCATGGCGGAAAGCTCAGGGATGTACGTGATATCGGCATTCCTGTTGGTACGATGGTTTCAGTAAAAAATCTGTTTTATAATACCCCTGTAAGAAAAAAATTCATGAAGACAGCCTTAACTGAAATGGGGCATATTGCTGACATGATTACACGCATTGCTATGGTATGGCACGGTATTCAGTTTAAATTTAGCCACAATGGCAAGCTTGTTAAAATGTGGAATCAAACTGCTGATCGTCGCGAACGTGTTCTTGATGTACTTGGAAATGATCTTGATATTGAGCTTCTGGAAATGAATTTTCAGTCCGACCGACTTTCATTGCAAGGCTGGATATCTTCACCTAATGTCAAACGCACAACTGCCCAGAAAATTTATGTTTATGTGAATGGCAGATCAGTCAGGGATATGAGAATTCGCTATGCATTGATTGATGGATATAAAGGTAAATTAGTGAAAGGCGAGTATCCATCTGCTGCTCTTTTGCTTCAGATTCCGTATGATCAAGTTGATGTGAACGTTCATCCATCTAAAAACGAAGTGCGGTTTGTAGATGAAAAATATATTTACCATTGTGTAAAAACATCTGTTGAAAAAGTGCTTATGTCTAGTGATAAACCGACATGGCCTAAAGGTGAAAATAAACCTGTTCAAGCCGAGATTCAATCTAAACCCTTTATTTCTCCCCCTGTATATCATCAGCCAATACCCAAAATTGCTGAAAATATTAAATTAAACGATATCCATTCAAAACTTCCAATTCAAAACACACATGATCAACAGGATAAATTTCAAGATAAACCTCATGTGGTTCAATCTGAAATGTGGGATAACCATTTTTTTGAAGGATTAGAAATTATTGGTCAATTGCATCATAGTTATATGGTTTGCGGCTCAAAAAATGGGATGGTTTTAATTGATCAACATGCCGCACATGAACGGGTTTTATTTGAACAGATTCAAAAGATATTTCACCATTCAACAATAGCCGTACAACCCTTAATTTTTCCAGAGACCATTGATCTGACGTATGAAGAAAGCTGTATATTGGAAGTCAATTTAAACTATTTTAAACAATTGGGTCTGGAAATTGAACCTTTTGGGGGCAGAACGTTTGTAATCAAAGCAGTGCCTGAAATCATGTTTCATGTTGATCCCAAATCACTAATTCGTTCAATGGTGGAACGGATGATGGAAACAGGACGTGAAAGCGATGCGTTGTTAGATAATCTTATTGCGACGATGGCTTGTCATGGTGCAGTTAAGGCAAATCAACCTTTACGAAATGATCAGTTAAAAACATTACTCAGTCAGCTTGATCAATGTAAGCAGCCTTCTCGATGTCCTCATGGCAGGCCTTTATGGATTTATTGGGATATAACAGCTATTGAAAAGATGTTTAAACGATAAATATAGACTTTCACATAAATAATTTCACGGCGTTATCGGTCGGAGATATACTAAAATGTATTATCTCCTCCCTCTATCCTTGTGAAATTAATTATCTGAAAGTCTATAGAAAATGGATGTAGAAAGCCGACTTCAATTAATAATTTATAATTTTAGACAATATGTTTCTGAATTGAAGAAAGGAACTATCTTTTAACAAGACTTTAATGTAAAAGATAGTTTTCCTTTTTTGGGGGATTAAAAGATAAGGGGATATCAATAATCCATTTTGTACTGTGGAGGCGGCATCCAGATTTGAACTGGAGAATAACGGCTTTGCAGGCCGCTGCCTTACCACTTGGCGATGCCGCCAAAATATAAATTGGAGCGGGAAACGGGATTTGAACCCGCGACTTCAACCTTGGCAAGGTTGCACTCTACCGCTGAGTTATTCCCGCAAAATGACATTGCGTTGAATTGAGTTCGTTACTAACCAATTCTCTTTACCTTGTCAAGGAAAAATTTTTTTATAAAATTACCTATTGCGATTTATTTTTCATTTATCTATGTTACGTTTTTTTACTAGGTATAGTGTGATAAATCTAAAACGCATAAGGAGAACAATGAATACAACAGAACTTAAGGAATATCAACTTAACAAAAATAATCTGTACCGGGAAGAAATGTTTACAGACTTAAGCATTGGTGGAATTATCCGATATACACCTGTAACACCTGATGGGTCAATTGATAAAACCCGTAAACCCGTGTTTTATGGTAAAGTGAGCATCATTACACAAATGGGACCAATACCAATACAAACTGTTATTCAAGCCAAAGATCTGCAACAAGCCATTAAACTTTTTCCTGAAACTATGAAAGCTGCTATTGAAAAATTTATGGAAGAAGTGCGAAAGATTGAGCAACAGAAACAATCCCGTATCATCGTTCCTTAACCAAATGAAAACATCCTTTAATTGTTCATACCTACTGCGACTTGTTTTGTTGTCACTTATGGTTTTCTTTTTGTTTATAGATAAACATGATGGATTTGCTTGGATTCAAGAGGTTCAACGAATTGCTGCGTCAGGAAGTATTCTTGTCCAAAACCAGCAAGGCAAGATACTTTTAGATATCAATTCTGATGATATGTATGTTCCTGCATCAACGCTAAAGATAATTACTAGCCTTTGCGCAATCGAAATCATGGGAAAAACCTATCGATATCAAACAGAATTGTATGAAGATAACGAGTCTAATCTATTGATTAAAGGTTTGGGTGATCCCATACTGACTTCCGAAGAGTTGGATATATTGGCAATTCGGGTAAATGCATCTGGTAAGAAATCTTTTAAGGGGATAGGCATAGATGTGTCATTTTTTGAAAGCCCATTGAAGATTCCGGGTGTTTCTATGACAGACAATCCCTATGATGCTTTAAATTCTGCATTATGTGTGAATTTTAATACCATAAGCGTATTGATTCAGGGCAAAAATGTGATATCTGGAGAATCGCAAACCCCGTTAACACCCATTGCATATGATTTGGCAAAAAAATCAGGTAAACAAGGCAGTGTTCGTATTAACCTTTCACACCAACACAGTGATGTGGTTCAATATTCAGGAGAAATGATTGCCGCTTTTCTTCGTAAACAGGGTATTATAGTCGGGAATGCAATTCATGAAACGGTTATTCCAAAATCACTTATCCCGTTTTATGTGCATCAGAGTTCAAAAACACTCGAAGAGATCATTCAGGGAATGCTTCACTATTCTACTAATTTTATTGCTAACCAACTGTTTTTAACTTTAGGTGCCATACAAAAAGGACCTCCAGCTAGCCTAAAAAAATCACAGGAAACGGTTTCTGATTTTTTAAAAAAACAGGTTGGATTAAACGGATTTACTATTGTTGAAGGGTCAGGGATATCCTATGAAAATCAGTTATCAGCCCGACAACTCATGAAAGTGCTTTTGGACATCAATGCCAGATACCCTAATCTGCTATATACCAAAGACAATATGCAATTTAAGACTGGAACACTCAAGCATGTGAAATCGATTGTTGGTACATTTCCATCAATTCAACATGAACGGATTTATTTTGTTGTTCTTTTAAAAACTCAGAATGTGAGCAAACGAGATAACATTATGATGATCTTGAAAAAAAATCTGTCATGATTAACTGACCGATGCTTCGATTTGAATATTGTATTTATCGATTTTAGACAGAAGCGTTGGCCTTGAGATACATAGAAGCTTTGCTGTTTGAGTTCTATTACCGTTGCAGATCATCAAAGATTCCCGTAACACCATTTTTGTAAAATGTTCTATTAACAAATCAAACAGATTCTCATCTTTGGATGTTCTTAACTGATTCCGAATCCACTGAGTGATGATTTTTTCTGTATTCTCCTCATTGATTACATTGGGTTGTGACGAAGAATTCCGCTGATAATCTAATGCCTGTATAACATCATCTTGGTCTAATTGCCCGCCTCTGTTAAAAATAAGGGCTTTTTTTAAAAAATTGGCTAATTCTCTAACATTTCCGGGCCAGTCATATTGAGCTAGGGTTTTTAATCCATTTGAAGTGATTCCATGATTTTGAATGTTCATTTCACGGGAATATTTTGATAAAAAATAATGGGTTAACAACGTTACATCTTCTTTTCGGTCTCTTAATGGCGGGAGTCGTAATGACACCACATTCAATCGATAATACAAATCTTCGCGAAAACTGCCTAGTGATACAGCCTCTTCTAAATTACGATTTGTGGCTGCAATAATACGTACATCTACAGGTATAGGCAGACGACCGCCTAACCGTTCAATACTCCGTTCTTGCAACAAACGCAGAATTTTTGACTGGATATTAAAAGGCATATCTCCGATTTCATCTAAAAAAATTGTTCCATGATGCGCTTGTTCTATTTTACCGATTCTGCGGTTTATTGCACCTGTAAATGCCCCTTTTTCATAACCAAACAGCTCACTTTCAAGCAATGTATCTGGAATCGCTACACAGTTAATGACTAAAAAAGGTTTTTCAGAACGTTTGCTATGTTGGTATAAAGCTCTTGCTACAAGTTCTTTACCCGTTCCCGATTCACCTTGAATGAGTACAGTGGCATCTGTTGGAGCTACGCGTCCAATGGATTTATAGACTTCCTGCATTAAAATACTGCGTCCAATCAGGGCATCGGGTGCGTCGGTTTCAGGCGATACATCCATTTCAACTTTTGACCGTCCAAAACGTGCAGCCTGTATGGCTTGATCAATTATCTTCAGCACTTCTGGAATATCAAACGGTTTTAGCAAATAATCAAATGCGCCTTTTTTAGTGGCCTCAATAGCAGTTTCTGTTGTTCCGAATGCCGTCATAATAATAACAGGCAATTTCGAATCAATACGATGAATGATGTCAAATGCCTCAATGCCGTTTATCCCGGGAAGGCGAACATCTATAAACATCAGATCAACTCTATTCTGTTTCACAAAATCAATTCCACTTTCAGCATTGGGTAAGCTATATACCGTATGTTTTTCAATTTTTAATATCTTTTCAAAACTCTGTCTCAGTTGCGGATCATCATCAACAATTAAAATAACAGCCACGTATTTTTCTCCTTAATCCTGATAAGGTAATTCAATCTGAAATGTTGCCCCTCGAAATGCATTAGACATGACTTGAATTTTCCCGCCATGTTCTTCAATAATCCGTTTGGCAATACTTAAACCAAGACCGGTTCCTTCTTCTTTGCTGCTAAAAAAGGGATCAAATACTTTGGACATAATCGATTCAGGTATGCCCGGCCCAGTATCAATTACACGAATAATTGCAATTTTTTCTTTAGAATGCGGATCAATGAACTCTTCTTCATGGATGTATATCGTGCCATGATCTCCCATAGCTTCACATGCATTGAGAATCAGGTTAACCAATACTTCCTTTAATTGTTCTGCATCAGCCATAATATTATCAAGGTTCTGTTTTCGTTCAACTCTAATATCTATTCCATAAGAATCAATGCGAAACTTCAAGAGTTGAAGTGTCATATCTACGACTTCCGAAGGGCTTATCCATTGAAATTTTAATTTTGGCGGCCTGGAGAATTCAAGAAAATTTTGAACAATGGTATCAATATGGCGAATTTCTTCTGAAATAACTCCAAAATCTTCTTTTTGCATTGCATCCAGTTCCAAACTGCGCTGTAGAGAAAACAAACGCATCTTCACAGAGGTCAGAGGATTTCGAACACTATGAGCTAAACCAGCAGCCATTTTACCTACAAGCGCAAGTTTTTCAGCTTGCATTAAATGTTCTCTGCTTTTTTCAAGTTTTGATTGTGTTTGAGTCATATCATCCATCAAATGATATACATAGTGGATTAATGCATTGACTTCATTACCAGAGGTGATTTCTTTTGTTGATGGGGAATAGGTTGCTATTGCAAGCCGTTTAATCGGTTCAAGAATTTGCCGGATAAGAACATACGCGAGCAGCAGGCCAAGTATCAAACCTATTGGAATACCTGACCAAGCAAATAGCGTGAACAAATGAGCTGTGGTCTTATATTCATTTCGAATTTGAGATATCCGGGTTTCATGAATCGATTTATATTGCTGACATAAATCATAGATTTGAAAAAATCGATTCCGCACTTCCCAATGATGGGTTTTCCCTTCTTCATCATTGCCTTTCATATATAACCGTATGATTTGATCACGATTTGTTACATACTTGATATAGTTCGATTCAATATAATTGAGAAGCATTGAGGATGTGTCTTCTGTGCTTGTTCTCCGTGTAACGCCCATCAGATTCAAAAAATGTTGATGATGGTTATCTAATTCCTTGAGCCATTTTTCGTCTTTGGTCAGGTAATAATAGGTTACAAATCCTTTTTGCATCACAAGTGCATTTTCCAGATTTTGTGCAGCCAATAATGAAGACACTGCACTGTCAATCATTGATGTGTATAAATGCTGTGTACGATACGTGTACCAAAGTGTTACCGTTGATCCTAGAATATTGATAAAAACCAACAGTATTACTAGAAAAAGCAAATTCATTCGTAAGCTAGTACGTTTAAAAAAATTTAGTTTCATAAAATCAGCTACTCATTTTTTTTATCTCAGTTGATTATATAGACTTTCAGATAATTCATTTCACAAGGCTAGAGGAGGAGATAATACATTTTAGTATATCTCCGACCGATAACGCCGTGAAATTATTTATCTGAAAGTCTATATATAGTGTGAGGCTATACCAAGTAAATATATTCGGTTCAATAGTCATTATGAATATTAGCCATACTTTGTCAAAATTCATTTTAAAAAAACTAAAATAAAATTTTTACATATTGTAAAAAAAATCGACATATCTTGAATTAAACAACACGCTTCCTTTGTACCTCAGTGCCTTTTGTGTATGGCATAAACATTGCCTAAATTTTTCAAAAATGAGGTGATCTAAAAATTTAAGGATAGTTTTAAATATGAATCCTGTTATTTTGATTGCAGATCGAAATCCACATGTACGTGAATTTCTCAAAAGAGAGATTATGGTAGATGGATACCAAATCTGTTTGGCCAAAAATTGTCGTGAAGTACTTAAAGCTGTATCCCATGAAAAACCAATCCGTTTAATCATTATTGATCCTGATATTCCGGGAGCAGATGATTTTTTGATACTTAAAATGGTAAAAAATCGAATACCAGAACTTCCAATTATCATCCATTCCCATTTTACAGAATATGAAACCTATGTTAAAGGGTTACATCGAATGGTTTTTGTTGAAAAAAAAGGAAACAGTATTGAAGATCTAAAAACTGTTATTCATCAGATGTTACAACCTCCTATTGAAAGCATAGGTTTTTATCACCAGTGAACACCCAAAAAAAATGGCAACAACTCGCACCTGAATATATCATTGCTTTAAGCAAAAAAGACAAAGGGGATTATCTACGTTACAAGTTACTTACGCCAAAACTCTTGCGTATTCTTGGAAATATTTCCAATCTTAACATTTTGGATATTGGGTGTGGGGATGGATATCTATCGAGGAAATTAGCTAAAAAAGGTGCTCATATTTATGCATTTGATTGGATAACGTCGTTTATTACATATGCAACAACCCAAGAACAAAACAAAAAGTTAACCACACAGTATTGTGTTGCAGATGCGTTGCAATGTTTTCCGTATATCGATAGTTTTTTTGATATTGCTATAGCAAATATGGTGCTTAAAGATATGCCGATCATTGATAAAACAATTGCCGAGGCATATCGTGTGCTTAAGCATCAGGGAAAATTCATCGTCAGTATTCTGCATCCTTGCTTTTACATGAATGTGTCTCAATGGAAAGCAAGAAAATCATTAAGTCCTACCCATTCAACCTTGTCTTTTGATATGGTTGCGCCCTATATTTCTCCTTGCTCATTTTCAAAAACCGTGTCAGGAAGTAAAGAAGAAATTCAGCATTTCCATCGTCCTATATCGGATTATATTAACGTGTTTTGTAAACATGGCTTCTTGATTTCTGGAATGTGGGAATTGTGCCTAAAAAAAGATATGTCGGTTTCTCAGAATTATTTTTATGCCACACGCATACCTCCGTTTCTCATTCTTCAGGGTATTAAAATCGGAAAATCTTCTTGATCCATGAATGATTAAATACTATGGAGGTCATTATCTATAGATTTTCGATTTTCGATTTGTAACTTTCAACAAAATATATAGTTTTTCAGAAAAGAATTTTGGCAAGGCAGCAGGGAGGAAGGTGTATACCTAATACATCGACGACCGATAACGCAGCAAAAAACTTTTCTGGAAAGCTATAGTCTTTTTACTTTCTTTGATTTAAGGTTGTGCATGGGATTTGAAAATGATCAGAACATCATCACTGATTTCATTGTTGAAACCAATGAACATTTAGATGATGTTGAAAAAACATTACTGCTCATGGAACAAACCATAGATACCTCTGTTGAGGATGTTCCTGAAAACATAGCAGAAATTTTTCGTTTTATTCACTCCATTAAAGGCGCTGCCGGTTTTCTCAAATTTGAAAAAATTGAGAAGGTTTCACATCGAATGGAAGCGCTGTTTGATTTGATGCGTAATGGCAGGATTAGCCCTAGTCATGAAAATTTAGATGTCTTATTAACAGGCCTTGATAAATTAAAACTCATGATGGAGGATGTTCATCGCAGTAATGAAGTCGATGTAGAAACTGTATTAGAGCAGTTAAACGGATTGATCAATACAGATTCCCACCCCATAACTAAACCGGATATAATTCATCATGATAGTGCTGCTGAACCTAAAAAAACGATTATTCCTCAAGAAGATGCCTCCTTTCCTTTCATAAAAGATGATTATTTTAAACTTGATGATGTATTGATTCAAAGTATTCCCTTTGAACATGATCATCTATATCTCATAAAATATAATACGCTCGAATTGGGTAAACGGAAACTGGATATTTTATCCTTGATAAATACCATAATCACTACTGGCGCCATTGTTGACTATAATTTCGTGACAGAGGGTTTAGATAGTCTGTTTTGCATAGTGTACTCAACCATATTAGACAGTGATTTCATCCCCGACCTGTGTAAGATTGATAAAACGAATTTTATAGAACTGAATAAGGACAAATTAACTCAATATAAAGATAAAGAACAGCCGCTTCAGGATGAATCAAAAGCCAAACACAACGAGCAGCAACCCAAAGAAGAAAAGCAAACCATACATGTACATGTTGAAAAAGAACCTTATGAAGTTGTTGAACCTAAATCTATAGAACCAGTGCAAAAACAGGAAAAATTTTCAACGCCCGTTTCTCATGGATCACCAG
Organism: Deltaproteobacteria bacterium YD0425bin50; assembly: GCA_002753105.1. GTDB lineage: Bacteria > Desulfobacterota > Desulfobacteria > Desulfobacterales > YD0425bin50 > YD0425bin50. The sequence goes on from PDZT01000011.1 coordinate 11,379, forward strand.
AAAAATCAGAAACGATACGGATTAAAGTTGACCTGATTGATCGTTTGTTGGCTTTGGCTGGAGAACTGGTTCTTGTTAGGAATCAGCAAAATCTTACTCTGGATACCCATGATGACGATGATTCAGATTATGCTAGAATGACCCGAATGCTAGATAAGGTGACGACTGAACTTCAGGAAACGGTGATGCTGACCCGTATGCAGCCTATAGGGAATTTGTTTTCAAAACTGCCGCGTATCGTGCGAGATGTATCTAAAAAACTCAATAAAAAGATTGAAATTCATGAATTGGGCGGGGAAGTCGAAATGGACAAGAAAATTTTGGAATCACTGACCGACCCGCTGATTCATATTATCCGAAATTCCTGCGATCATGGCATTGAGCTTCCTGAAGAACGCATTATGCTGGATAAACCAGAAACCGGACAAATTATTGTTCAGGCTTTCCATGAAGCCGGGCAAATTCACATCAGAGTCATAGATGATGGCAAAGGAATTGATGTGAATAGGGTGAAACAGAAAGCCATTGAAAAAGATTTAAAAACTGAGGCTGAACTGGAGCAGATGACAATTAAAGATACTCTTTCGCTGATTCTGCTTCCCGGATTTTCTACGGCTGAAAAAATAACTGAAGTGTCTGGCCGTGGCGTTGGAATGGATGTAGTAAAAAGTTCAATCGAGCAGTTTGGAGGCGTTGTAGATATTGATTCGGTTTGGGGCCAAAGCACCACGATATATATTCGCCTGCCGCTGACACTCGCAATTATTCCGTGTTTAATCGTTCATTCAAAAAATAATGTATTTGCGATTCCACAGGTCAATGTTTCAGAAATTGTCCGGCTGTATAAAGATGAAGATGAATATGTTATTGAAAAAGTCGGAAATCAGGAAGTGTATCGCTTTCGAGATCAGCTTTTACCAATTGTTCGGTTAAATGAACTGTTGATGTACCCGGAACCTTTTACAGAAAAGGTGAAAGATGAAATTATCAAAAAATTCGAAACAGATCATTTGAAAGCAAGGAATCCTGATGATCATGCAGATACCATGTTTACATTTATCGTTGTCAAAATGGCGGGACACTCTTTCGGACTTGTTGTGGATCAGGTCATTGGCATGGAAGAAATTGTTGTCAAACCGATGCATTCAAAATTAAAAACACTTGGCATTTATTCTGGAGCTACATTGATGGGAGATGGGCAGGTTGCTCTTATTCTGGATATTGAAGGCATTGCCAAGCACGTTGGAATTCACTATTCCAGTATATTAGAAGACGTTCAGGCAGAGGCGGAAAAAAGGTATCGGTTTGAAGATATTCAACAAATCATGTTGTTTAAAAGCGGAGAACATGAAACATTTGCGGTGCCATTAACATTAATTGATCGGATTGAACGATTTGAGGTTTCAAACATCAATAAAATCGGCAATAAAGACATGATCTCAATAAATGACGTACCAACGCTTGTGCTTCGATTAGATCAAGTGCTTGATGTTTCCCCAGTTAAACATAATAGTGAGATGATGTTATTACTGCCGAAATTTATTAAAAAACCAGTGGGGATTTTAATGTCCGAAGTTGTAGATACGTGTGAAATATCCCATGAAGTCAATTTTGATACATACTCGGAAGATGGTTTATTAGGCACATCCATTGTCAACAACCAGATCACCTTGTTTGTTGATATTTTCCGCATCGTAGAAAAGGCTCAGCCTGATTGGTTCTTAACAAGACAAACCAAGGATGTATCTTTTAAGGATGCTCGGCTGCTGGTTCTTGAAGATTCTGCTTTTTTCAGGCAACTCATTACTAAATACCTTGAATCTGATGGCTATAGAGTGGATGTAGCCAAAGACGGTTCTGAAGGGTTGAAACTGTTTAAGAAAAATTCTTATCATTTGATTATTTCTGACATTGAAATGCCTGTCATGAATGGATGGAAGTTTATTGAACATGTAAGAACAATGGATAAAAATATTCCTGCATTGGCGCTGACATCTTTATATTCAGAAAAAGACAGAACCAAATCTCTTGAAGCTGGGTTTAATAGTTTTTATAGAAAAATTGATCGGGAAGACCTCCTGAAAGGAGTTTATTTGACTCTAATGAAATCAAAACAAACGGAGTTAACCTTATCTTGACAGATCCCTCTGGAAAAAAAGAAATCGTTTTGGAGCAATACTGCACGTTCTGGATAGCAGAACGTCTGTTTGGGGTAAATATTAAGGATGTGAATGAAATTACAGAAGAATTTAAAATTACCCCAATTTATCATGCGCCGAAGGAAATTCTTGGCTATGTGAACATCAGGGGACAAATCTATCTTGTTATTGATACAAGAGTTGTATTAAGGTTTGACCAAAAATCACCGGATGAAAAAAGCCGGATTATTCTTTTTAAGCAATCTGTAGGAGAATATTTCGGTATCATGGTTGACTGCATAGATGGTGTTGTAAATATTAATGAAAGAGACATTGAAAATAGGCGAAAGCGGGATACGGGGTCTCCTGATGGTAATGAAAAAAGAGTATCAATAAAAAATTTAGAAAAAGGGGTTTGCCGCATGGAAAATTTTCTTATGGTGGCATTAAACGCAGGCAGTTTTTTAGGTTCAATTAAACTCAATTAACTAACACAGGAGGATGTTTTATGAAAAAAACACTAAGTTTTATTGGGATGATTTTATTACTGACATGTAATTTGGGAATTGCAGAAGAAATTACAATTGTAGGAACAGGAAGCGGTATGTCGTTGCTTAAATCTTTAGGAGAAGCATTTACGGCAAAAAATCCTGATGTTCGTATTATTGTACCAGATAGTATCGGCTCTGGAGGCGGAATTAAAGCAGTGGGTAATGATGAAAATGTTCTTGGAAGAGTAGGCAGGATGATTAAAGAAAAAGAAAAAAGTTTGGGATTAACCTATTTACCCATTTTTAAGATGCCCATTGTGTTTTTTGTAAATAAAAAAGTGGGCATTAAAGACCTTTCTACTGAACAAATATGCGGCATGTATAGTGGAAAAATTGAAAAATGGAGCGATGTAGGTGGCCCAACAGGTAATAAAATCAGACTGATCAGAAGAGAAGACGGGGACAGTTCGCTTCAGGTGTTACAAGATTCTTTTCCGGGGTTTAAAGCAATTACCATATCAGAAAAATCCAAAACAACCTATAAAGACCCTGAAACACTTGAAGCTGCTCAGAATATTGATGATACCATTGCTTTTGGAACCAATATTGAAGCCAAACAATACAATGTAGATATTATTTCGATAAATGGTAAAAAGGCTTCAGATGAGGATTATCCTTATTTAGGCGAGTTGGCATTGGTATTCAAAGAAAAAAATAAAACCGGAAATATTCAAAAATTTATTGAGTTTTGCACCTCAACAGACGCGCATGAAGTCATTAAAAAGGGAGGCGGACTTCCTTTGAAGTAATTGAGAAACAATGAGCAGCTCAACTGGCTGCTCATTTCAGCCACTTATTTATAATTCGGGTAGTCTTTTACAGCTCATCTTTTACAATTATGGAGGCACTATGCCAAAAAAATTTAGAAGCATAAAATACAAAATACTTCTAAATTTTGTATTTGCTGTTACAGTATTATATATAGCAACTACTGTAATCCTAAATATAAAATTATCAGCACGCATAACAGAACAATCGAACAATTTAACGGATGACTTAAAAGAACGAAAAATCAAAGACCTTTTGGGGTATAACAAACTGATTGAATCACGTATTGATCAGATTAAGTCTGACGTTCGTAATGCAGTTAAGAATCTTGCTGATGGAGACGGTGTATTTCAAAATATTAAGTCACAACAACTCACGCATCTTGAAAAAAGGCTTGAAAATAGCTGCAAGCTTGCCTACATGGATTTTTGTATCATATATGACTTCAAAGGAAATTTACAATCGTCATACCCCAAAGATGTTGATCCTTTTTACTCTTTAAACCTGTTTAAACGATTGAATTGCACAGACATTTTAACGAAAGTGACGAGTGGTTCAATTCCTCAAGAATCGGCTGCATTTGATGTCGTGTTAAAACTGGATTCTGATTTTTTAAATGCTGTTCATTTAACATCGAAAGATATTTTATTAAAAGGCTGCATTGCGGTATTATCAACTCATATGATTATGGATGATTTTGGAGAGCCTTATGCTTTTTCTATTATGGCAAAAATTTTAAACAAATATAATGATCCGCTGAAGGATATCCACCTTAAAACGGGTATCCAAAATATTATTTACTTAGATACTGTTCCGATTGCCTATGGCGGATTTAACATCAAAGAAGATATAAAGCCATTGATGATGTTAAGTGAGCATTTACCAGAAGTGTATGCCAAAAAATTCTGTTCCCATGTAGTCAACTTAAATAATCAGAATTATCTCAGTGTATATACGAACTTAAATGATTTTAAAGGCGAATCAATCGGTGCAATTTTTACGGGTATGCCTGAAGAACACATTTTAAAAATTCAACAAAGCATGATTGAGTATGGAAATAAAACCAAAGCTGAAATTTTTTGGTGGCTGATGCTATTATGTTTTATTTCAGTGATCTGTTTTATTTTTATTGGCTCTGTTATAGCGACAAAAGTGACTAATCCAATTAACGAGGTCGTCAAAATATCCGGACTTGTTGCTAATGGCGACATTTCCAAAAGACTTGAAATTACGAGTGATGATGAAATTGCTGAAATGTCAAAAGCATTAAATCATACATTTCATGATCTGTCTGGTATGTTGAGCAGGGTAAAAGATATCGCTCAAGTACTTGTCAATTCATCAGATGAACTTTCTACAGTATCAGCACAACTTACGACAACTTCGAGTGAGATGTCCATTCAGTCTGAAAATGTTGCAAATTCCACTAAAGAAATGGCAGAAACAATTAGCACGGTTGCGACCTTTGCTGAAAAAATAAATTCAACAACCGCTAGTGTTTCCATTACAGCCGACGAGATGGCAGTAAATATGAATTCTGTGGCAAGTTCAATTGAAGAAATGTCAGTAGCCATTCAGAATATTGGTCAGAATTCCTATGAGGGCTTTAAAATTTCTTCTGATGCGATGGATTTGGCGAAATCTGCCAATGAAGTTATGTTAACCCTTGGTAAAGTCGCGAAAGAAATCGGAAAAGTAACAGAATTGATTAAACGCATTGCAGATAAAACAGACCTGTTAGCCTTAAATGCAACGATTGAAGCGGCATCTGCAGGTGAGGCGGGTAAAGGTTTTGCTGTGGTTGCCAATGAAATTAAACAACTGGCAAGCAAATCCGCTAAGGAAGCGGACAACATTGCAGAAAGAATCAAAGGCGTTCAGGTTAATGCAGATAATGCGATTAATGTCTTTAGTAACGTGGCTGCTATCATTTCAAAACTCAATGAATCTGCAGAATTTATTAACAAAGCAGTTGCAGAACAAACCAATTCAGTAAACGATGTTTCAAAAAATATTCAGGAAACCAATACAGGTGTTGTTGATATTGCAAAATCCGTAACAGAAGTAGCGAATGGTATCAATGACGTTTCAAAAAATATCGTAAAAACTGCAGAAGTAACCAATATTGTGTCAGAAAATATTCAGGGTGTTAAGCTATCTGCTGCAGAAACCAACAGCGGTGCTGAACAGGTGAATATATATGCACGGGAATTGGCAAAAATTGCAGTAGAACTTCAAACCATGTTGAAAAAATTTACGTTAGCGAGTTAACCCATTTTACAATCACATTCGACTCACCCAAAAACGCATAGTCTAAAAAAAATACCAGAACTCCTTGCACCTGCCGGTTCAATAGCCGGCTTTCTTGCTGGACTTAAAGCTGGTGCTGATGCCTTTTATCTTGGAATCGGCCAGATGAATGCTCGTGCACGAGCACAAAATTTTGATATAGAAACAGCATTAGAAATTATTCGTATAGCTAAAGCTCATGGTAAAAAAATGTATATTGCATTAAATATTCTGGTTCATGATCAAGAAATCAACAACTGTATTGAAATACTTGAAATGGCTGAAGACCAGAAAATCGATGCCATTATTATTCAGGATTTGGGATTACTATACATAATCCGAAACTATTTTCCGAATCTGTCAGTTCATGCATCTACTCAGATGTTTCTTCATAACAGTCTGCAAATAAACGCCTTAGTTGAACAAGGGATATCCCGTGTTATTTTACCTAGAGAACTTCGTATTGATGAAATCACACGCATTCGAGAAAAATTTGAAAATCGAAAATCGAAAATCGAATTTGAAGTGTTTATTCATGGCGCCTTGTGTTTCTCGTTTTCCGGATTATGCCTCGCCTCTTCATATCTCTACAAAAAATCTGGAAATCGCGGACTTTGTAAGCAGGTATGCCGGTTTGCTTTTGACGGTGGAAAGTATAAGTATCCATTTTCAATGAAAGATTTGGAAAGCCATACGTATTTTAGAGACTTGTTAAACTCAGGTGTAGATAGCCTTAAAATTGAAGGACGGTTAAGAAATACAGACTATATTGAGGAAGTGATTTCATATTACCGACAAGCACTTGATATGTATTCAGCATCAAAACCTATACCTAAACCACCTTCATGGCGGTATAACCGAAAAACCACATCAGGTTATCTGAAGGCTATCCCTTATAGTCAAATGATTTGTGATGATGACATCCCTTGGATTGGAGAGCATGTAGGAAATGTGATCAGCATACAAAACAGCCGAATTCAAATTCGATTTGATACATCTGTTTTTCGTGGTGAACGGTTGCGTGTATTAACAGAACAGGGTGTTAAAATCCATGAATTTACACTACTTAATGTGACGCAAAATATGTGTTCTGAAGACTTGAAACATACACGATGGGTACCAGATAACTGCAAAGTTTATCGTGTGGGTACAAGTCAAACGCCATCTCTGGGCATTTTTAAAAAGAGTTCATTACAACCAAAGCAATGTTCAGTTCAACTCCAGATCGACTATTCTAAAAGTACCTTACATATAACGTCATTGTTATTGGAAAATAAGCAATTCTGTTTATCCTATCATTTAGCAAGTGAAAACGCATACCCACAGGTTCCGGATTTTCGGATTCAGGACTGCTTTATGAAAGTGGATCAGTATCCATTTCAAATTGAGTCTTTGTTCATAAAGCAAACGGATTCTCTTTGTGTCCCGATTCGTGAATTAAACCAGATTCGGCGAGATTTTTTTGAAAAACTCAATAGATTTCGTCTCGATTATCAAATCCAAAAGCATGAGATGAGAAGGTCTGAAATACATCATGAATTTGAGAACATTAAAGAACATTACGCTACAGATATAAATTTTATCCAGAAATATCCTGTGATTCCTTATGAAGACTGGATAACCAACAAACATCTGTATGACAATGCAGAGTCGTTATGGATTGAATTGCCTTTATTTGTCAGTGAATCCAATTTATCGACTGTTTTAAATGCGCTTGATTCTCTGATTAAAGATCAACGCATTAGATTGGTTTGTCATTCATTCGGCTGGATTGATTATTTACAAACATACCTAAGTAAAGAACGTATTGTATCTGGTGGGTATGTGTATTGTCTGAATCGGTTTACATATCAATTTTTAAACAATCACGTATCTACGATCCTGTTATCATCTGATTTTGATCCACTAGAACTCAATTCGCTTAGGTATTTTCAACATATAGGCATTGCTGAAGAAAATGGGTTACGCTTTTTTATTACGAGACAAGACTTGCCTTTACATACCTACAAATTCAAAAGCTGCCAATTGTCTGTGATTCCGAGACAGGGTTATTGTGAAGTTGTAAACCCAAGATCGTGTCTTGATCATCGTTGCAGCTACTCATGTAATAAGCGTGGCTGTTTAAAAGGTAATTCCGTGGAGTAAAGGTCGCCATCTTACTTTTAAATCTCTATTCCCAAATTTTTAAGCATCAAACGTAAAGACTCAGATAGGTGTCTCTCTTGCTCTAATTGTCTTTCTGCCTGTTCCGCGCGTTGTGTTTCATGTTCCGCGCGTTGTCTTTCATGTTCCGCCCGCTTCTTTTCTTCTTGATAAAAAGGAACAACAAACCCGCGATACACCTCATCTTCAACCATTTTTTCTAATGTCGGGCGATCCCATAAATCTGAAATTCGAAATTGAAAACCGGGAAGAACTTGAGATTGAATAATATTTTTTTTTATGGGGATAGGAACATAGCGTTGATTCCTGCGCTTGTAAAATGCGGTATTTTTTCCTTTAGCATCTAATATGTAATACTCTTTAACTCCGATTCTTTCATATTCTTCTTTTTTTATCATGACATCTCTTATAATTTCTTGAGGTTTGGAATCGGATAAGGATTCGACGCATACATCAAAAACACCTGAAAAAGAACGATCGTTCATACTTAAGCGAATTGGATTATTGTTTAGAATAACTGCCATATCTGGCTTGCGAATAGTGGTCTTATAAGGAAGTGCTAATCGAAAACCAAACTCAAGTCCCATGGTTATACCTATCGGGTTTGTTTTTAGAAAAAATTTTAATACATCAGTAAACCATTCAAACATCAAATAACTTGCCGGGTCTGTCATTGGTTTTTCCTCCAAATAACCATTATTCCACTCGCATTTTATATCTGAATTTTCATAGTATTTTTCCCAATATTCTTCTTCAGAAACGTTAAGTTTTTCTAAAGGATGAGAAAGATCATCTTCCCACTCATCTTCTTGAATATCGACTTGTCGCATAGGCTGTGTCATGTTGTATTCTCCATTTTATTATGCAGATGTCCCATTCTCTTCAACAGTTAATCTTTTTTTGGAATAACCCGGGTACAAAGATTTACCTCTGTACCCGAGTCGTTACTGAAAGTAAAAAAAATAAAAAATCAACAGGAACCGCAAAATTCAATCAAAAAATGGTATATACCATGAGTATCCTGCAATTAATTCTTTTTCGCCTTCAACCCTCATGGGCGTATCTAAAGGTTGGGGGAGAGGTATTTAAAGCAACAATACGACACGTCATTCCGGAGAAAATTGAAAAATGAATATTTTTCAATTTTAATCCGGAATCCAGAATATATGTATTTTGCAGATTCTCTGGATTCCGGGTTAAAAACAGAAAACCTAATCGGTTTTCTGTTTTTCCCCGGAATGACGGTTCCTTTTTTGTTCAATTTATTCAGTCCCCAACCTTTAGATACACGCCCAACCTTCACTTACTCCACTTCTAAAGAATATGGCACAATATTGAACATCATGTCTTTGAAAATATCTCCACCTTGAGGCACAAAGCCAATGAAAAAGTCAAATTCTCCGGGCATTCCGTTCAGTGATCCTTTGTAAAAATCGACTGTTGTTGATAAACCAGCTTCAGATGACGAATACACTGGAAGCTCGCCTGCCTGATAGATGACAAATGGAGTGAAAAAATCATCGACTCTAAATATCCACATTGACGGATTGTTAGGAGATGTATAATACACTCCGGCAATGATATCGAATGGTTTTTCTCCTGCTGGAATATCAACAGGGAAACTTAAATTCACCTGTGATTTCTGATCGATCTTGATTTTACTTTCATACCGTTCAACATTATCCACGACAATGCCTGAGTTAATTTGGCCTTGATTGGGTTTCTTGTTACCTTCGATATTGACAGTTGGGACGCTAACGTGTATCTGCGCTCTGCCTCTCTTATCCATACTATCCGTGACTGTAATCTGATACACACCTGCTTTTTCAGGTGCTATATAACTGACCATATCTCCTTCAGGATTAGACAAACTCCCTGCTTCAACTGACCAGTTATACGGCGGCGCACCTTCTGTAACAGAAAAACTATAGGTTTCTTCTGGCTGCATAAATACTTTTTTGGGACTAATCATCAGTTCTGCATGCATAATCTGAACAACAGCCATCGCAGAATTTCCAATAGAATCAGTTACAACCACATCATATCGACCCACTTTATCATACGATGTTGTCCATATTTTTTCCTGACTTCCATCTGGCCATGTATAAGGTTCAACGCCTCTGGCAATCGCAAAATTCACTTGTTCACCGATTCCTGCCATAACTCTGAATGGGCTGATTAATAATACGCCAGACACCTGAATTGTTGACTGGCTTTGATGTCCCATCGCATCCTGAACAGTGAGATAGTAAACCCCATTCTTTTCAGGTGCAATGTAACTCACCTGTGTCCCTTGTGTTTGACTTAAACTACCCATGTCAACGACCCAATGATACGGAGACTGACCGCCGGTTACCGTAAATTGACTGGTTTCTGACGGGTTTAATACCACTTGAGTAGGTGTAAGTATGGGAAGTGATATCACTCTGATCAACGCGGTGGAGGATTTGTCTTCACTGTCGGTTACTGTTAATTCATATTCTCCTGTGATCACAGGCGGAATAAACGTAATTGTCGCACCTGTTCCTTGTATCTGGCCTGCTGTTGTTGACCATGTGTAGGGTGTCACACCTCCAAATGCGGTAAATTCTTTGATTTCAGAAGATTCAATGATTACTGTTGCAATTATTGGTGTTAGTTGAATGTCCAAATAGACAGTAACCGTTGCATTCACTGCTTGTCCCTTACTGTCAGTTAAGGTTATTGCATATTCTCCGCCAACGTCAGGCGAAATATAGGTTACTTGACTGCCCTCATTAGATAACAACTTCCCGCCAGAAGCCGACCATGTGTATGCAGGTTTGCCGCCAGCAGCAGTAAACATAACATTTTCTCCTTTATTGAGAGAAATACTCGCCGGGCTGATAGTTAACAGTGTTATTGTGGTTATGTTGATATTCGCTGTTAGTGTCTGATCCAATGCATCCTTAACCGTAAGCGTTACATTTCCTGCCTCTTCTGGGGCATTATAATTCATGATCCCCTCTGTGGTGCTCACTTGAATTGTTCCGCTTGTAACTGTAGCAGTGTAAGGTGTTTTACCACCGGATACAGTGAATTCTTTGGATCCACCGGATTCTATATCGGCTGTCAATGGGGACAAGCTCAGACGGGAATATACTTTTACGCTCGCTGTCGTTTTATTTCCGATCTTATCGGTTAGCGTAATAGTACAATTATTTTCACCACAAGAGGTTGGGGCTGTGTATTCTACAGAGGGTCCGCTATTGATGTCAAAACTTCCATTGTCAGAAGCCCAACTATACGGAGGTTCGCCTCCAGATGCAGTGAATGTCTGCACTTGTTGAGGTAGAAGTTCAGCTAAACCGGGTGAAATTGAAAGCCCAATTAAATTTTTAAATACAGCCGTAACAACTATGTTTTGGGACACGGTAATCGATTTTGTGGGCGTTGTCCCACTAAAACTTCCTTCCCAATAATCAAATCGAAACCCTTCTGCAGGTTCTGCTGAAATCGAGACAGATTCACCAAAACTGTATGTTGACTTAACCGGAGTGATAACCACTTGCCCGCTATTCGTGGGTGATGTTGACACAGTTACCGTATAATCAATTGGGGTAAAGACTGCTGTTACACTAGCGTTTTTTTCAATGACGATAGATGTTCCAGTTAATTCACCTGTTACATCTCCAGACCATTTCAAAAATTTATACCCGGTATTCGGTACGGCTGACAAGGTTACTTTTGTTCCGCAATTGAATACAGAACCATAGGGTGAAGTGCTTACGGTTCCGTTATCTGCGCTTACAGTTAAGGTAAACTGTTTTAACTTAAACGCTGCATCAACCGTTTTATTCTCATTCATCACCAGCGTACAGCTTGTATTACTTCCAGAACATGCACCTGACCATCCCGTAAATTCATAACATGGAGAATTGGGAACCGCAGTTAATGTAACGGAGTCTCCTTGATTGAAGCTTGTCTGGTTTGGTGATGCGGTAATACTTCCACCTGTGGCTGGATTCGCATTCAGTGTCAGTGTAGGTTGTACTGTTTTTTGAAAATTAGCGGTTAATACTGTGTCAGAATTCATCGTTACAGTGATGGAACTATTCGTGCCAGTTGCACCACCAGTCCACCCGGTAAATACATATCCTTCATTCGGAGTTACAGATAATGTCACTGACGTTCCGCAAGTGAATGTCGTTCCAGACGGTGATGGTGTTACGGTTCCATTTGTGGATGTTACGGACAGCGAATAGGTTTTTATTGTAAAATTAGCAGTAGCCGATTTATTCCCATCCATAGTTAATTGGCAGGTAGAGGTTGAATTATTCGCACAAGCTCCAGACCAGCCAGAAAAATGGTAACAACTTTCAGGAGTTGCTGTTAAAGTTACTATCGTTCCTTCAGTATAAGCAGTTTGGGTTACATCTCTTGAGATACAGCCTCCTGAGCCTGATGTTGTTGTCAAGGTATAGGTATCGGGCACAATTTCATCAAACTTAGCGGTTACAGCGGTATTGGAATTGATGATAAGTGTTTTTGTAGCATCTGTTCCTGTAATTCCCCCAGACCAGCTAGTAAAAGAATAGCCGCTATTCGGTGTGGCAGTGAGTATAATTTGTTCATCACAGTCATACAAAGTCTTATTGGGATTCTTCGTTACCGTGCCATTGGCAGCAGTGATTGTCAGGGTAAATGTCTTTTTGGCAAAATTCGCCGTTACCGATTTATTTCCAGTCATGGTAACTGTGGTTGTTGCAGATGTGCCAGAAACATCTCCAGCCCAGCCTGAAAAATTATAACAGGTGTTTGGTGTTACCGTTAAAGTTACCGTTTCGCCACAGGTATAACTGGTTTTGTTGGGTTCTTTGGTAACTGTGCCATTGGCTGCGGCTACACTTAGCGTGTAAGTGGGTTGAGTAAAATTTGCGGTTATCGTTTTATTGGCGGTCATGGTTACAGTTGTGCTTGTAGCTGTACCAGAAGCATCACCACTCCAGCCTGAAAAGGAATAACAGGTGTTGGGTGTTACTGTTAAGGTTACAGTTTCACCTGTTGTATAACTTGTTTTATCTGGTGATACTGAAATACTGCCTCCAGCAGTTGGGCTGGATATTTTGGTGAGGGTAAAGGTCTGAATTTGTGAAAAATTAGCAGTTACAGACTTGTTTGCAGTCATGGTAATTGTTGTACTCGTTGATGTTCCACTGGCATCTCCACTCCAGCTTCCAAATGAATATCCTGTGCTCGGCGTTGCAGTTAAGGTTACAGTTTCACCACAGGTATAGCTGTTTTTGTTTGGCTCTTTGGTAACTGTGCCATTGGCAGCAGTTACATTTAGGGTATAAGTTGGCTGCGTAAAATTAGCAGTGACGGTTTTATTGGCGTTCATGGTTACGGTGGTACCTGTAGATGTTCCAGTGGCATCACCACTCCAGCCTGAGAAGGAATAGCAGGTGTTAGGCGTTACAGTAATCGTAACAGTTTCACCTGATGTATAACTTGTTTTATCTGGTGATACTGAAATACTGCCTCCAGCAGTTGGATTGGGTATTTTGGTGAGGGTATAGGTCTGTATTTGTGAAAAATTAGCAGTTACAGACTTGTTTGCAGTCATGGTAATTGTTGTGGTCGTTGAAGTTACGCTGGCATCTCCACTCCAACTTCCAAAGGAATAGCCTGTGCTCGGCGTTGCAGTTAATGTAACAGTTTCTCCGCAGGTATAACTCGTTTTGTTGGGTTCTTTGGTGACTGTGCCATTGGCTGCGGTTACATTTAGCGTGTAAGTGGGTTGAGTAAAATTTGCGGTTACCGTTTTATTGGCGGTCATGGTTACAGTTGTACTTGTAGCTGTGCCAGAAGCATCACCGCTCCAGCTTGAGAAGGAATAGCAGGTGTTAGGCGTTACAGTGATCGTAACACTTTCACCTGATGTATAACTTGTTTTATCTGGTGACACTGAAATACTGCCTCCAGCAGTTGGATTGGGTATTTTGGTGAGGGTATAGGTCTGAATCTGTGAAAAATTAGCAGTTACAGACTTGTTTGCAGTCATGGTAATCGTTGTACTGGTTGATGTTCCGCTGGCATCACCACTCCAACTTCCAAATGAATAGCCTGTGCTCGGCGTAGCGGTAATGGTTACAGTTTCACCGCAGGTATAGCTCGTTTTATTGGGTTCTTTGGTAACAGTACCATTGGCGGCGGTTACGTTTAGCGTGTAGGTGGGTTGAGTAAAATATGCAGTTACAGTTTTATTGGCATTCATGGTTACAGTTGTACTTGTAGCTGTACCAGAAGCATCACCGCTCCAGCTTGAGAAAGAATAACAGGCGTTTGGTGTTACGGTTAAGGTTACAGTTTCTCCGCAAGTATAACTCGTTTTATTGGGTTCTTTGGTGACTGTGCCATTTGAGGCAGTTACATTTAGCGTGTAGGTCGGTTGGGTAAAATTAGCGGTTACAGTTTTATTGGCGTTCATGGTTACGGTTGTACTTGTAGCTGTGCCAGAAGCATCACCACTCCAGCTTGAGAAAGAATAACAGGTGTTTGGTGTTACGGTTAGAGTTACTGTTTCATCGCAGGTATAACTGGTTTTATTTGGTTCTTTAGTTACTGTACCATTGGCTGAGGTAACGTTTAGTGTGTAAGTTGGTTGACTAAATGTAGCAGCAATGGAATGATTTGCGGTAACATTGCTAAATGTGTATGTGCTAACAGCACCGACAGAAACACCATCTACGGTTACATCTGCAATTTGGTAACAGCTATTGGGAGTAATTGAGAATGATTGACTTCCGCCCTGAGCTACAGACACTGATCCAGATGGAGAAGTAGTGCCGCCAGTGTTGGCTGAGGCAGTAATTGTACTGCTTGTTTGAGGCAAATTTACTTTTAATATTTTGATTTTACAGCCGCTAAAACCGCCGGGAGAACCATAGGTGCAAGCGCAAGCCGTTCCAATTGTAGAATAAACAACATATAGCGAAGGAATTTCAGTATTTGGGTCGGTCTTTTTCACCAAATAGGCATCATGATATCTGTATTGCCAATTATTTTTTGGATGTACCAAATAAGCAGATTCATTACTAATTTGTTGAAATTCCCAATTTCCTTGTTTATCTCCGATAATTAAATAAATATGACCTTGAATACTCTGATTATAATCATATTGCATGGTTAAAATATAAATATTTGAATCTGTTACAAAAATATCCTTAGGCTGGTAAGATATTCCATTTGTATAGGTGTAAACAAGCGATGGGGAACCAAAATTTGTGGAATAATAGAGATTGTAATTAGTATTATTATAATACGTCATATGCCAGACTCCGGCCTTATCTTCAAAAATACATTGTCCACCTACACTTATCCCACTTGTTATAGACGTAGAAGTATCCCATGTGCCGTATGAATTTTTTAAAGATTTTCCTAAAAAAAATTCTTTACTTTCAAAATCTGAAATAGGACAATATATATCTCCATTTCTTGAAAGAGTATTACTAAAGTTTGTGTAATTTTTAGTTAAATCGGGATTACCTGAAATTCTATTAGATATAATAAACAAATTTGACAAGGTTTCTGTCGTGGTATTGAAAATTTTTTCTTTGACGGCCATGCCATAAGAAGACCAGTTAAGTCTTCGATACAACAAATGCAGATTATTATCCGCATCTTTTATCATAGTAGAAGCGATATCTCTTGGACCTCCCCCTTCCCATCCTTCATTGCTATGAATATCTACTGTTTTGATCCAAGTTCCACCTGACAATGTATATAAAGCCGCATCACCATAACAACCATAATTATTAATACGATCTCCTTCTAATGAATAAATATATTTTTTCCCATTAAGACCAGTAGCGATAGAAGTTTCCGCAACTGCTTTTGAACGGTTAGCAACTAAACTATCACTCCAGCTATTCGTGCTGATGTTATATTCAGAGTACCTGAGTTGTTTGTCATTTCCATAAGCAAAATATAAATTCCCGTTACTATCTTCTAACAAGGAATTTTTCCCGAAAAATTTACCCAGATACATTACACCTGGCCAATTAGAGTCATTAACATAACTAATATTATTGGAAATATTTTCAAAAGTTTTAAACTCTGTTACCGTTACCGTTGCTATTGTTAGAGAAACAAAAAATTGAAATGTCATTATAAAAAGCATACTAAACAAAAATAATTTTTTCATAAAATGCGTCTCCTTTATTTATTGTTATTGTTAATCTATTAATTGTCTGAACCGTGATTCACATGATTAAAGGATTTTCTTGAATAATCCCATAAATACCACTATTATTTTTAAATAAAAAACCATTATAATCATGATAATCCGTTAATCATGAGAATCAAGGTTCAGACTAAGGAAACCATTCCCGAGGGTAAAACATAAGCCAAATTTTGCGTTGACCCATAATAGATTTATAGAAATAAGTACTGCTGATATGCTGATATGCTGATATGCTGATATGCTGATATGCTGATATGCTGATATGCTGATATGCTGATATGCTGATATGCTGATATGCTGATATGCTGATATGGTAAGGGATGTTTTGGATTTGTCAAGATATTTTTTTGAATTTTGGATAATTTTTTCATTTTGAGTTCATGGTTTTAGCTGTAGTTTGTAAGCAATAATGCACGAAATCCTGCTTGTTGAAAATGCTCATCAGTAGTTAACGCATCCATAATTTTTCGATTTCGCATGATGATGAAAGATATGCAATCTGTCATACCCCATTCTTTATCTGGTCGCTCACAGTAAAGTTGAAACGCTTGTGTATAGTGATATAATGTCAAAGGAACAATAGTAATATTTGGATCTTCTTGAATTGACCGTAGCAATTCTATTGAAGCAGAGCGGTATCTCTGTTTTGATAAAGCGTTTCCAATTTCTAACATTACTGCACGAGTTGTTACCATGCGTGTTTGATTTGTTTCTAACTCATCAGCGAGTGCGATTGCTCGTTCGTGATGAGAATCTCGCCATACTGACAATGCGATAGCATAAGATGCGTCAAGAAATACTTCAACTTTCGTGTTGGATTTTTTTTTCATATAAATACGTTTCCAAATTTTGTGACCAATCCCGTGGTCCATCTAAATTAAGAGATCGAGCTGTTTTAAGAAAAGACAGGTTTTTCTTCTCAACAGGCGAGGTTTTCTCTATAATAATCGACACACATGTATTAGGTACAATTTGGGGTTTTTGAGTTGGTCGGAAAACCTTACCATCAAATATTGCTTCTATCGGCTGTGTCATAAAAAAATCTCCACTAATTCATATAGGTACCACTCTCATAAACTGCGTTATTCTGGATTCCCGATTTCGTGGGAATAACGATAACGAACGCAGTTATTCTCATTTTTCTTGAATTTGTTGTATAATTTCGTCTCGATGAGAACGGAAATACGCCCATGCATTGACTAAATCTTCTACTCTTAACGTAGGATACCATTGAAGCAACTCCCCATCGGTCGTTCCCAATTGTTTTGCTTGGACTAATAGCCACACCGGAATTCTCGTTCTGACAATACAGGGTTCTCCTCCACAAACGGTAGGAATGGACTCAATCCCGGGAAAAACATCGCCCATATCTTGTACAATCCATTGTAATACGACTGCTTTTTCAGGTCGTCGTAGCGATGAAATCAATTGAAAAACGATTTCTAGCTTATTATTATTGGTTAAATTTTTTTTTGCATATTCTATTCTATTCTTCAACAACTACTCTTTTTTTATTCGGAATGAGTTTAGAGTGTATAGTGTTGATTTTATAGAAGAGCCATTAATTGTCAACACTAAAAACACTAAAAACGAAAAACTTTTTAGTATATTTACAGGAAAGCATAGTTATTGACTATGCGATATTGAAGTGAAGTGGTTTGATTTTATTGAATTTTATTTTAGCAGGTAAACTGATACTCCAAGCATATTGAATACCAAAGTTGAGATTGCAAAAATATCAGGTAGTCTCGTTTTCTATTTATGTAATGATTACGAAACACAGGATAGTTATGTTTTATTTGCTATGTTTCTTCAAATTTTTGCAATACTCGTATCACCACGTCTTCCTTTAAATCCAAAAACTCTGCTATTTCCTTAATAGAAAACCCCTTTCGATGCAATTTGCGAATACCCTGATTTCTGCCAAGTTCAATGCCCTGATTTCTGCCAAGCACAATGCCCTGATTCCTCCCAACTTCAATACCCTGAATCATCCCAACTTCAATACCCTGAATCATCCCCTGATCATATCCAATTCTCATAATATCGCCTCGTATTTCCATAATCTTTTCTCCTCCCTCTAATTTTTCAATTTCTTCGTAATAGAGTTTTTTCTTGATGTCATCTGTGATTTCCATTGAAAAATCAATAAACTTAAATAGTGCCCTTTTGGAGGGCGAACACAAGGTTCGCCCCTACAATTCTGTTACGGCAGAAATACCGTATCCTTTTAGGAACGGAACGGAAACTAAATAAGTTGCTCATTTTTTTAACCACGAGATACACGAAGAGCACGAAAAATGCTTTGTGTATTTCGTGTATTTCGTGTTTTTCGTGGTCAAAAAATGATGAACGAAAGTCGCATCAAACGGGCAAGAAGCTATTGAAGCACTTGAAAAAAATTCTTATGTTTTTCTCCCTTTAAAACAGCGCATAAGAAAGACGCAATAAAACTCGTTGATCCCGAGATAGAGGTTTCTCCTCAGTATTGATGTCTGCATCCCGAATCAGCTTGGTGATGAAGTTTAATGAAGCGTATTTGCCTAAGCGAAACGATAACGAATTTTCCAGATTCACGATAGATTCATCAAAATTATCAAACGGTTGCAGAACATCTATCTCTGTATTCATCACAATCCAACGCAAGATTCGCAATTTACTAATTAAAGCAAGTTCCACACCCTTCTTGTAATGACTTTTCAACTCTTGTATTTCAAACTCAGTTGTATCGGATTGATCACGTTCGGTATATAAGTTTTTCACTAATACTTGACGCGCTCCAAGACCTATACGTACATCCATACCAAGATAGACATTTTTACATAGAGTTAGGTTAGCCCCAGCACTTTCCCTAAAAGATAAAAGTGAAAATGACTCACTGAGATCAATTTTATCTCGATTGGACAATTGATTCAATCGGTTGCCTTTGTTGTCTGTAATACTAATCGTAGTAGGCTCGTCAAAAAACATAGTTCTCGGAAAAAAATTCGTTTCAACGTTAAATCGACCATATGGCCCAATCCATGATTTATACCGATAGATGTAAATCGTATCGACATCAAAATTATCAAGATTATTCTCATAATCCTTGCTGCTAGGCCGCTTTGTCTGGCCTTCCTCTAACTCAACACGCAGATTTAAAAAATTTTTTTCTTTTTCATAAGTAATATTGTTATCCACAAAAAGACTGAATGATGTGGTATCCCCATTTTCAATTCCGGAAATATTATTCGTATTCTGAAAGCTAAAATTTCCACCTAAAAGGCTGTTAAATTTCCAGTTTCCAATTTTTTGATGTTCTTTTTCTTCAGTCCAAGGCGTTACGCCAGCTCCCATAAAATCTTCTGTTATAGAATCCATGACAAGGGTAAAATGAGTAAGCTTGCCGGGTTCAAGATAAACTGTAGCAAAATTTTTTCTCGCTCGGTACGTTTCACCTACTTTTATAATTTTGTATAATCCGGGTTTTAAAAGCCATGTTTGAACTACCTCACCACTTTGTTCATCCACTCCAAAACCAGTTCCATAGACTTCCCGATTTGCGGAATTCAGTACTTCATAACTGCCACGAATGGATACGTTGCGTTCATCCACAACTCTGACCACCAGTCCTGACCATGTTGGTTGAACAACATTGACTTGATCCGCAATAATAGTAACCTTGAATAGACTTAGCTGTGATCCAACTCCAGAACCTATAAAAATTTCATATTCACCGGGGGCAAGAAAAATTTTTTTACCGGTTTCACCGGTTATGTTGAGTTTTCCTTTTGTCCGAATTTCAAATAAGGGTTCCCGATTTGAATTCGTCATCGCAGGAATAAACAGCGCGCCTTTTCCCAATGGGATGGGTCTGGCATCAAGAGCTATTTGATCTCGAACAGGCTGAGATTCCCATGATTCATGATTCTTTATTTCAGAATAAATTGAGTTTTTTACAGGTTCTGTGATGGTTTTGGAAAAACTAGATATAAATGTCGGAGGTTTAAATACAGAAGGTGAAACATTTTGTTGAGTAGAAAAAAAGTGATCGACTTTTACGGTGAGCTGAAACAATTCATACATCATCATTTGGCTAAGCGTTTGAACAACCATTTCCGGTGATTTGACCAGAACCTTTTCTGTACGGTCAAATTGATGAACCACAACCACTTTACCCGATTTATTATTAATAAGCTGGTATCTCATGGCCAAGTGAGCGGATGCAGATTCCCCGTCACTCAATTCTTCAATGTTTTGAATCTCAGTATTTAAGGCATAATCTGGGATAGATGTTTCAATGGTTGACAGCACCTGACTAAACAGATGAGTCTGCCGCAATTGACCTATAATCATTTCTGAAATCATTTTCTGAGGTTTTATACTCCACAAATGATGTGGGTAATATTCAAGTTTATAAGGCGAATAGCGATATACCAGTTCTAAACGGTCATAGAGCGGATCAATAGCTGGCGGCTGGACTAAAACCTGATAAGAAAATTTAGGGGATACAGTAGAAATATCCCGTTTCGCAGGTTGCGTTAACACATAATACTGGCGGTTAATTTTCGTTCTGAAGCAGCCAACAAAAGCAACAGCAATCAGAATGACTAAAACAAGTTTCAGGTACTTCCTGTTGTTCATGGTATTAATTCCTTGTCTGATACGTTTGATTTAGTCCTCTTCATGAACTCCTAAAAATAATGAAGATGGGTTTTCCTGAATGATCCGGCTAAAATTTTTTAAATTTTCAGATGCCTGATTCAAATAGTCCAATGTAGCCGCCAGATTCGTCTGGTTTCTAGCAATGGTTAAATTCAATGTTTTAATCATTTGCTGAGTATCTGCAACAATCGTTTTTAAAGACGGATCATGTACTAATTCACTTGCATCTGAAATGAGTTGATCTGTTTTTTTCAAAATGACTGAAAGTGTTTCACGCTCTTCTTTCAGCCCGGTAATCAATCCTTGAGCAGCTTCTAATGTTTTGTAAAGTACTGGGCGGTTTTCAGTCAACATGGCGCTAATTGTTTTCAATTCTTCCTGCATTGCTGAAGATGCCTGAGTCAAATTTTGAACAAGTTGAACAATCGAAGGTCGGGAACTTGTCATTATTGCTTCTGTCTCAGATAAAATCCGATCCATTCTGTCAAACAGTGATACTAATTTTATGCTATTTTCTTCTCTGGTTAATACGAGTAAATTATTAAGTATCTGTTCTGTTTTAAGTGCAATAGACGTTGCCTTACCTGTTAGAGTATCTACAAATGAAATTTCTTCGGGGATTTCACCACCGGGTGATAATTTTGGGGAAGCATCCGTACTTTTAATCAGTTCAATGTATTTAAGACCTGTAATTCCCAAAGAAGTGGATACAGCCCGGGTATCTTGTTTAATTGGGGTGTTATGTTCAACACTAATGGTTAACAGGGTAGTCGAAACACTTTCTGGATCTACCTGAATAGATTCAATCCGACCCACCTGAACACCATTGTACTTAACAGTTGACCCGATCTCCAAACCACTGACTGAAGTGGCCAGCCGAATACTATATTGATCACGATTTTGAGTAAAATGAGTTCCTGTTAGCGCAACGAGTGTTCCTACAAGTACTGTAACTGCAAAAAAAACAAAAATTCCAAGTCTGGCTTTTTGGGTTTGAGTGATCATGAACTTTTCTCCAGAATTTGATCCGTTTGATTGGCTGAATGTTGAAAAAAATGCAGGGCTGAAGGTAAGTTTTGAGATGCTCCGATTTTACGTCCAAAAAAACTTTGAATCATGGGATGATCCATCTGGCGAACGTGATCAAGTGTTCCCTGAGAAAGCACTTTACCCTGATCCAGCATAATGGCATGATCTGCAATGGCTTCGATGCTGGCAAGTTCATGTGTAACAACGATCACTGTCATATTAAACTGTTCTTTAATATTCAAAAGCAACTGATCTAACCCTGATGAAGTCAGAGGATCAAGACCTGCAGAAGGTTCATCGCAAAATAAAATATCCGGGTCTAAGGCAATTGCTCGCGCCAGAGCTGCTCTTTTTTTCATGCCGCCAGAAAGTTCTCCGGGATATAATTTAGCTGCATGGGAAAGCTCTACCTGCATGAGTTTAATCCAGACGATATCCTGAATTATGGAATTTGGGAGATTGGTATGTTCTCTGATCGGCAACGCCACGTTGTCTTCAATGGTCATCGAGCTTAACAATGCGCCATTTTGAAACAGCATTCCAATTCTGGGTAGCAGTTTTTCGCGTTTGTCTTCAGAAAGCGCATGAATATCTTCACCAAGAAGTCGCACTGTACCTGCAGTTGGATAATACAGCCCGATCATATGTTTCAATAACGTACTTTTTCCGCACCCACTACCACCTAAAACAACAGTTATTTTGCCTTGTTCTATGTTTAAGGTAATCTTATCTAATATTTTTCTGGAGCCGTAATACGTCTCTAAGTCTTTCACTTCAATGGGATACGTCGTCATAATCGAATCGTTAATCTATATACATAAAAAGAATACTAAACACAGCATCAGCCATAATTATCAAAAAAAGACAAATCACAACTGAACTTGTTGTAACTAATCCTACGCCTTTGGCGCCACCCTGAACCTGAAAACCTTTGTACGTGCCAACAATAGCAATAATCCATGCAAAGGCAACACTTTTAATTAACCCTGTGATAATGTCCCGAATAAAAAGCGTCTTCAATAACTGGTTAATAAACGCGACTGGACTTAATTGTAACACCACCACCCCAACAACAAAGCCGCCAAAAATTCCAAGAAGATCAGAAATAACGGTGAGTAACGGCTGGGTAAAAGTAATCGCATAGAGTTTAGGCGTAATAATAAATCGTGTTGGGTTAATACCCATTGTCTTTAAGGCATCAATTTCTTCCGTAACCATCATTGTGGCAATTTCAGCAGCAATAGCCGCACCACTTCTACCCGCAACAATTATCGCAGCGATTAACGGTCCCATTTCCCGAGCCATAGCCACACCAATGAGATTGGCCACAAAAATATCAGCTCCAAACTGGCGCAGTTGATAGGAAGATAGTAATGCCAAGGTCATGCCCACAAGAAACGAGGTTAATCCTACAATACCGACAGCTTCAGCACCAATATAGTTGGCCTGCTCAAGAATAGATTGCCATTTGGGCGCTTTTTTTTTTAGTGGGCCAATAACTGACCAGTAAAAAATATCAGAAACCAAAATAGCCACATGGAGAAGAAAACCGAATGCTGCATAACTAGCTTCGCCAATACGTGAAAAAAAATTCCCAGAATCACGTAAAGACTCCTTAGGAATTTCTTTCCAAGGAAGCATTGAAAATGTTTTTTTCAAAGCATCATGTATTCCAATGACTTGAAAAACAATCTTACGGTGATTTGCCTGTCTTGCAATTTCAATCAACGAAGCAACACCTGCGGTATCAATAGATGTAACTCCAGAAAGATCAAGTTGAAACATGCCCCCTGTGAGAGCATTGATCTGTTTCTGCAGTGTTTTAAAAACCAGAGCAACGGTTTTGAATGTAAAATCACCAGTTAATACCCAAGTATTTTCTTGTTCTGGTTTTTGGTGTATAGATATTTCCATAATTAATTTTTATAAAAAAGGCTGAAAAGATTCAATTTTAATATTTGGTTTAAGTTATATCCAGCTAGTTTGTCGCATGAAAACACTTTACCTGTATGGTAGCTTTAAATCAAAAAAATTTCAATTTTAATTTTTAAATAAAGTATGTATAGGCTAAAGAAGATAAATAACGTCGTGAAATTTAATGCTATTGCTTCACTTGGGTTAATCTTACTTTCACTAAATTGACTGGGGGTTTATTCGTATGTTAGATACAATGATGCTTTTAAATGATGTCGATTTTGCAAAAACAATGTTGGATAAAAAAGAACTGACCGCATCTGATATCGTTTTTACGCTGAAAAATCTGTTTAGAATGAAATATTATCCAGTGGCAGTAAAATTTTTCTATACACCTGAAGAACTGGGGAGTTTCAAAAAAAATTCAGATTATCGTGTTTCCCTTCGTCCGTTTACGTTTTGCCATTACCTTGCTGCTTCACGTCAGAAAGGAGAAATTCTTTTAGGTGAATCGAAAGGATTAGGCTGTTCTAATGCAAAATATGTTTTCGGCTGGAAAGAACTGGACGACAATGAAATCAAAGGACACATGAAATATGTTAGAGATTTAGCACAGGCAGAACGATTCATAAAAACCAAAAAGAGGCTTTCACAGGGATTACTGGCTTTTGCTACAGCACCTTTACATAAAGCACCGTTTAAACCTGATGTAATTCACGGGATATGTGATGTTCTTCAAGCCTATCACATCGCTAATGACTGGTGTGCGGCAAAGGATATTCAGCCTTTTGAAATGGCGATGACCATGAACAGTTCAGCATGTCATGGTGTAACCGCAGTTCATCTTACACAAAAGCCTAATATTACTCCGATGTGCAGTGGGAGTTATACAGCAGGAAAAACAGAACAAGGCGAAATAAACTGGATATGGCCGGGTGAAGATATTCTGCCAACTGTAAGGTGGACGCTGGAAAGAACGGTGAGAGATGGCGGTGCTTCATATCCGCGCACAGGTGACACTTATCCGGGTTCAGATGTGTGTAAGCTGTGTCCTTTTCTCATTTGGAATAAGCCAGATCGAGGGGAATAATTATCCGATAAAAAAATAGATTACATTCCCAACATGGCTTCAATTTTATCAATTAATGTAATTATGGACGCTGACTTTGAGATTATAGGTCGCCCATCGCTGCTCACTCCAGTTTCACCGGACTCTTCTTCCCGAAGTAATGATGAAAAGAATAATAACGGTATATCCTTCGTTTTATCTGATTCTGACAAAGCATAGGCGACATCATCGCCGGTAACTTTGGGCATGTCAATATCGCAGATTATTAAATCTGGTTGTTCTCTTTGGGCTAAATTAAAAGCCTCGCTTCCATCATTTGTAAAGAAAACCTTAAATTTTTTACTCTTTTCAAGCAATGTTTTTAATGCAACCGTAATATCCTCATCATCATCTACCAACATAATTTTTTTAATATCATTCATTCCGAATAACTCCTTTCCTTTAAAAATTTTTACTTAATTAATTATCTATGTAAAAGTATAACGATTTCTATACTTTTGCAATTTTTTTTCTTTTTAACGTAACTCGCTGGAATGACGTTCGACAAATTTTTAAAATAAGTTATTCAATAGGTTACGAAAAAATGCAAAAGTATAGACTATTTGTATGATCAGTATTTTAGAGATGCAATATCTAATTCCCAGTACCCTTCTGTTTTAAAAAGCAACGTGAACGACAATTTTATATCTTGGAATACAGCGCATGAGATATTCAAATTAAGGTCTTGGCCAACCTGAAGACAGTCAGAATTATCACCATCAGCAATATCATAGGTTACAGAATTCATATCAAAACTCCATCGATATTTAAGAGGATCGATTAGGTTTAGGGTTAGTCCAAGTTTCATGGTTCCTCCCATATAATCGATGCATGGAATTCGAAAACTTAGATCTTGATTTAATGTTAAACATCCACAATTTTCGCATGTTCCAGAATCCTTCGAAGCTGGGTCTAAAATCAAAGCTGTCCACCCATTTGAAACTTTACTCCATGCACCCTCCGGGGCACAAACTGCAATGTCGGCAGATTGATTTCCATCAAAATTTCCAACAGCCATAGCGCTACCCATCCAGCCGCCTGATAAACTATCCACAGGTTCTGGAGCAAAAATCATTAAATCAGATTCTTTGTCAATTTCATATTTTTTAGCTAAGGTATTTTTTCCATAAATAACATGAATCCATCCATTGGGTGAGGCATTAAAAAATGCTGATGGAGTACTGATGATTATATCTCCAATTCCATCTCCAGTAATATCTTTAGCTACAATAGCCGTACCAGTATAAAATCGATCAATAACGTCATCGCTTAGTCTTAAGGTTACATCTGAATCTTCGTATAGATCCATCGTTGTAGATAGACTACTACTGCCATAGACTATTTGAACTTTTCCGTATCCTGTTGCGCCTGAAACTCCAAGTCCAGATTGTGGTGCGCCAATTAATATGTCAGCGTATTTATCACCATTTACATCACCGACTGCCATAGTTCCACCAACTTGATCTTTCTCAAATTCTCCTTGAATTGACAAATTTACAGCAGTAGGAATCTCCATTTCAGCATTAAACGTTTTTTTCCCATATATGACATAAACAATACCAGCTAAATCAAGGCCTAATTCCGCGATATTATGTTCTGGAACCCCTAATGCCACGTCAGCTATACCATCTCCATTGATATCTCCTGCAGCCATACTCATGACTTTAATCATTGAACCAGTTTTAGATTTCAATACTACATCTGGAACAATTTCGCCTGTCCAATCACTTTTACCTAAAAAAATGTAGCCAGTACCACCGTAGTCATCCCACTCTATAATATCATATTTTCCATCACCGTTAATATCATCAGAGCATACTGAGCTAACACGCATCTTTAAGGCAGCCGGAAGTGGCAAGGTAACATCAGCTCCGCTACTTAAAGTAATTGCTCCAGAAAGTCCTGTTTTACCAAATACAATATATCGTTTAGTATTTTCGTAAAAACTGTTTCGACGTTGGGCAATAATCAATAAATCATCCACACCGTCACCATTATAATCTCCTGATGATAATTTTCTCCCAGCATGTTCATTTTCTAAACCACCAAAAAGGACAACATCAGCTTGATTTACACCATCTTTGATTTTGTCCGTACCCGTCAATGTGGGCAAACTTGATTTTCCAAAAAAAACGAAAACAGCTCCAACATCCTTAATACCTCTTTTAGAATCTTCCTGTGGTGCTCCAAATGCAACATCATCTATTCCGTCTGCATTGAAGTCACCTACAGTTACATCAGTTCCCATGTAAGCATAATCAGTAGAACCATGTCCAAGAAAATTTACAACTTCTAACTTTTCAGTGAGTTGTAGTGTGTTGGCGTTCAATAGGGGTATGCCAAACATTAGACAAGTCATACCAATACCAATAACTAAAGCGATTTTTTTCTTCATTAAACAACCTCCCTAAAAATCAAGTATATCTTCTTATAAAAAAATAGTGATCGGCCTATCCGACTACTATCCATCATCCATCTTTGTCCTGCAAATGTTCAGGTTTAGGTTCTAACGGCGACCATCACCTGCAGGAATGAAGAGTAGCGAATTCCCGTCCATGTGCAGGGCATTGTTCAATGATTCTACTTGCCAAATAATTGCATATAGAAATACTCCCCGACTTCAACCAATTGAGTTGGGTTTAGATCAATGATAGTTCTGAGTTCTTCAGGTGAGAATCTCATATTAAGAGGAGGACCAAAGGGAGTGTCTTCCTTCTTTATTTCGACGATAGCTAGTTTCCCATTAGATTTGAGCAGGCGTTTTACTTCATTGACAAATCCTGCCATTTGTGTTCCTGAAAACCCATGAATGACTGTCGAGATATAGACTAAGTCTATGGAAGATGTTGTTAACTCTGTTTGTTTCGTTATGTCTCCGATGAATGCCTCAATGTTTGTACCTACCGTTTCTGTTCTTAGGATATCTATTGAAACAGTATCTGGATCCAAAGCATATACCTTTCCCATTTTTCCAGTCAGCTTTGCAAATTCCTTTGCCATGTAGCCGTTTCCACAGCCAGCATCAAGAATGACTTGAGAAGGAACTATGGGTAAGTTGGCAAGTATTTTATTTTTGTCCAAAAAGATTTCAGATGACTTTCCACGGTGGTGATGATTATGATCACTTTTAGTCTTGCTTTCTGACATATTAGTATTCCTTTCTCATCTAATATTGAGTTGAGTGCTAAACATGTAGTCAGGTCTGTGATTATGTTTCTCTTTCCAATTTATACTTCGGTCATACTTTAATTTAATCCAGAATGCAATGCCTTCTGAGCCTCTTGCAAAATAAAATTTATATCAGTCATACCCGCATCCAGACATTTTTCTCTAACTCCTTTTTGTGTATCAGAAGATGTACCAATAATTGGGATATGATGTTTTGGAAAATTTATGCTGTTAGAACTACGAATTAATTTTGTTAATTCAAACCCATTCATATCTTTTAATGTT
>PDZT01000134.1 GCA_002753105.1 Deltaproteobacteria bacterium YD0425bin50
CTAATGTCATCTCATGAACTGGATAGTCAAACAAATAGCCATCAAGTGCTATCGCATGTGCTTTAATATCTGGATTTAGCCAATTACCATTAAAATCTGCCTGTACATAGGCAGTCCCATCAATAGGAACATCTATAAGAAACATATCAAAAATTGCTGAAATTTCAGTTATCGCATTTGCATGTAATGAAAGCGTGGGGGAGGAACTGAGTAAAATTTCGCCAGTAATATCCACTTGAAACTGGTCAGAAATCACTTGACAAAACAAAAGGCGAATCTTCTGAAAATCAAGTGATGCTTTTAACACACACTGCTCAATTGTAATATTAAAATCATCAGACCATACCATTTTTCCCATGTGAGTGGATAACTTCAAATTTCCCTGTTGTTTTTTTAAATTCAGCCCTGATACCATATCAATCTTATTGATTTGACTCTGTAATTCGTTTGAAGCCATATCCACAGAGACTTTACCCTGTTCGATCATCAACTGATTTATAGTCAAATTGAAAGGGAATGAGGATTTCTGATCTCGGGGTTCATGCGTTTGGGTATGTTGACGATGTGTAGATGGATATTCTTTTGGCATTATTGCCTGTAACAAATTCAGTTCACCTTTATCTGATATTGTTAATGAAATGCTTGGGGTATTCAATCTGCAATTTTGGATTGAAATGTCTCCATATAACAACTTTCTCCATTGCACATCGAGTTCAAGTTGATTAAACGTCAATACAGAGTCTTGTTGATCAGGCATTCGCAGGGAAAAATGATGAATTGCGACATGTCCGGTAAGCAATGAAATAGTAATTTGGTTACATCGAATTTGTCCAGAAATAAAGGAATTAATGGATTGAAGCAGAAAGGCATTCCCTTTTTCAGAGTTTAAAAATTGTTGAGTAAGCCACAGTGGAAATATAAAAAAACAACACATTCCAACTATCCAAAAAAAAATTGGTTTTAATAACTTACGATTATCCAAGTTTTTTTTTATTCCTGTTGATGAAGTAATGACGAAAGATGTGTAGGGGCGAACCTTGTGTTCGCCCTCCAAAAGGGCGATGACAAGCATCGCCCCTACATTGTGGCCGAAACGAAGATCACAGCAATTTTAATTTTTATTTGAAATATGGGTAGGTTGTAGGGGGCGTATTGCGATACGCCCCACAGCGATGATTTTTTTTATCCTAAATAAATATTACATACTTGGCTTGATCTCGGTTCAATTGATATTTCTTGAGTAATTTTTTTACCTTCGTATTCGGCTGTAATTTCAGTTTCGCCGAATGGTAAATAAAAATAGACCATCCCATCTGCTTTAGAAAATTTTGAACCTAATATTCCTTTAATGTGAATTTCAGCTCCGCTAACTCGATTATTCTGTTTATCAAAGATATTAAATTCTACAAAACATTCCTTAGGACAAAGATCAAAAGTAACGTTAGTCGTTTTCTTTTTTTCTACGAATATTTCTTGCTGAATTTGATAATTTCCAATTTCTTTTCCCTGAAGAGACTCTTCTATAATTCCAAACAAATAAATCTGATATTTTCCTATGTGAATATTATTAAATTGACTATCTTTTTTAACCAAATAGCGTTCGAATTTTTTATATTTTTTTGCTTTTTTACTATATTTCTTTTTGGATTTAAGACCCTCTTCTTCGTCTAATAGGTTTTGTTTGGTTTTTGTGAGATTTAAGTTTTTATTTTTGCTTAACGTCAGAGAAAAAATAGCATGTTTATTTGGATCTTGAATGATTTCAACATAAACAGTTCCTGAACCATCAATAATAAAATATTTTATGAACCAAATCACGATTAAGGTAATAATACAATAAACCACATACATAAAAATACTAATGTCAGTCAAATTATATGAAACGTAAGTAGAATTTTGCAATATATTAGCTTGAGATTTTGGATACATAATGGTTAAAATTTTAAACTGAGGATGTAAAAAATCTGAAATCGTAGAATAAGACCCATCTTTTTCTGTCTTGGGTTCATGAATGACTTTATAGAACATCAATGCAGATACGCCTAATTCATTACACAAATAATCCATATAAGCGGGGTCCACCATCTCTTTAAGTTGAACAAATTTTTTATTCAGGGAAAAATAAGAATCAACTGAGGAGGCTTTCAAAACTTCAAATCGTTGAGTTAGAGCTGAATATATATCGGTTCGGATTTTAGTATGGATTAAAGGAAAAAACCTAACATAATCTTTCCAATAAGCTGAGAAATCAGGCTTTTCAACATGTTTTCCGATCTCAATAATTGCCATAGCATTGGTTGATCCAATATTCGGAAATGAAGTGATTAATTTGGCTATCTTTTTATTCGCAACCTCTTGTTGTTCACCTTTAATTTTCAAAGTATCTGACAGAGTTGAGGTTTTAGAAATATCAGAAAGATTGATCGAAGGATCAATATTTTTTGCATTTTCAAAGGTTTTTTCTGCCTCTTTAGTTAAGCCAAGCTGGGTTTGGGTTATGCCTAATTCTTTAAGGACTTCAGAATCATCCGGATTTAATTCATGCGCTTTTTCAAAACATTCTTTAGCTTGCTCTAAATCCCCTTTTTTTAACAAAACCTTTCCTTTTTCTTTTTGCACATCAGAATCGTCAGGATCAAGGCTTTCCATATATTCATAATGTTTTATGGAACCATCTACATCAAATTCTTCAGCCATCAGTTTTGCAAGCCCAGCATTTGCCTCTTTGCTCTTTGAATTGATCTCAAGAGCCTTTTGATACAAATTTTTTGCATTAGAAGTCTTACCTTCTTTTTTTAAGACTGAGGCCATCCCTATAGTAGCGTCCATATTGGATTCATTCAATTCAATGGACTTGGAATACATTTGTTTCGCATTATCATTATCGTTCAGTTCTTCTGAAATATCTCCCATTTTTTGATAAATTTGATCATTATTTTTAGAAAGGGTTTGTGCGGACTTTAATGTTTTTAATGCTTCTGTAGGATTACCTGTCATTGCTTGAATATCTGACTCTAATATGAGAGGACTGCTATCTTTAGGGGAGGCGTTTTTGGCTTTGTTAAGATATGTCGTTGCAGTGTTTACTGATAATTCATTCGCACTAAGTTCGGCGGCATTCATATATTCTTTTGCAGCGAGACTTTCCTTGTTCGTTTTTTGATAAAGGTCTGCTAAATTTTCATGCACTTCAATATTATTCGGTTCTAATGCACTGGCTTTGTTTAACATATTCATGGATTGGTTATAATCACCATCCATTTTATAGGTTTTCCCTAAATTAATCATTGCATCAGTATTGGTTTTATCCAACTTCAATGCTTGCTCAAAATTTAACTTTGCTTCTTTGACGTTGTTTTCTTCTAAATTTATTTTGCCCATTCCGACTAGAGCTTGAACAGAATTTGGATTACTCCCCATTGAGTTCATTAAATCCTGTTTAGCCTCTTGTTTTTCTCCGATAATGCGTTTCAAGTTTCCAAGATCATCAGGTTTTTGGGTTTTTGACAGGAGTTTATTTTTGACTATTTCATAATGTTTTTGGCCAGATGTAAACGAAGGATTTTTTTCATAAACTGATTTCAAATATTCAATTGATTTTAAATCTTGATTCTGATCAAAATAAAGTAACCCTTTTGAAAATTGAATCAACGTATCAATATCTACCTTTTCTTCATGTTCAAGAAATGTTTGAACTGGAATAGTGAATTTTAGGATTTTTTGACTAACAATAAATTCAATTAATTTATTTTTTAAAACATAAAATTCACTAATATTAGCCTTAATATCATAAGTGCTCGTAACTTTTTGTTGATCTGCAGCAACTATTTTTATATTCAAATCAAGATTGCCATTTTTGGCTTTAAGATTACACAGAATTACATAGTTTACTTTTAAATCTTCAGTTATCTTCAACGCATCTTTTGTAAAAACACCTTTCTGTGGGGTATGCGGTAAATTTCTTTCTAAGTATTGGCGTATATCTTCTCTTTTAATAATGTTGTCCGATGTAATATCGTTTAAATTATCTATAACTACTTGTTGTAACCCAAGCATAAGTAGCTTGTACTGCATGTCACTTCGAATTGGTGGTATGGCTATTTGACTGGCAATAACTATAGATGGAATAAAAAACAAAGCTAAAGATATAAACATAATAACAACATTTTTTTTGGGGAGCCCCATATCAACACCTCTTTATGTGATGTTTATCTTATAAAATTATCATAACTATGATGGTGTGTTATAAAAAAAAGAAAAAAAGTCAACAAGTTTTATAAAAAAAAATTACTAAGTTATACTTGTATTTTTTTGTCTTAAACTGTGATTCATTTGATTCATGTGATCGCTATGATTATCATAGTTAATCACATAAATCAGACGAATCACAGTTCAAGTGCCATAATCCTTTATAACTAGGAAATTTTAAGGACTCTGCTAAGAGATTTAGAAATTGATTTCTGGAAATTTCTCTTGCTCCAAAACGCATCAGATGACTGGTTTTAACTTGGCAATCAATAAAATCAAATGACTTCTGCTTAAGGTAATCCACAAGCACATATAATGCGACCTTAGATGCGTTGCTAACCCTTGTAAACATGGATTCTCCAAAAAAAGACCGCCCTAGAGAAACACCATATATCCCTCCAACAAGATTAGCATTTTGATCCCATACTTCGACAGAATGCGCAAAGCCCAGTTTATGCAATTGACAGTAAGCATGAGTCATGTCTGGTATTATCCATGTGCCTTCATGGTTTTCAATACGGACATCAGCGCATGATTGAATGACATCTTGAAATGCCTTATCTAATGTGATGTGAAATGGTTGTTTACGAATTAATTTTTTTAAACTTCTTGATGCATGAAATTCGTTTAAAAATAAAACCAATCGTGGATTAGGTGACCACCACAAAATTGGCTCTTCATCAGAGTACCATGGGAAAATACCATGTTGATAAGCTAATAGAAGACGTTTTGGGGTGAGGTCTCCTCCTATGGCTAATAGCCCATTGCGATCAGCCAATGAAGGATTGGGAAATACCAACTGACTTGTGAGCTGGAATATAGGCATAACAGCTCATAGTTCCACTGTTTCAACATCAACTAGGACATCATCAACTGGGACATCATCATTAGCAGTTATAATTGATTGATCTTCGATTTGCTGGATTGTTTTGGCTTGATAACGAAATGTCAGGAGATCACCATTGAGACCGATCATTACCTTGCCTCCCTTTTCCAGTTTTCCAAATAAAACCTCATCTGCAAGTTTATCTTTAATTTCAACCTGAATTAATCGGTTTAATGGTCGAGCACCATATTTCGTATCATAGCCTTTTTCAGCAAGCCATTGTTTTGCTGCTGAAGAAATTTGTAATACCACATTTTTTGAGCTAAGTTGATTTTGAAGTTCCTGAATCCATTTATCCACAATTTTTTTCATGATTTCAAGATTGAGTGAATTAAATGTAATGATTGCATCCAACCGATTGCGAAATTCAGGTGTAAATATTTTTTCAATGGCTTTGATACTTTTGTTTTGCATATCTTTGCTTAAACTGCCAAATCCAATAGTATTTGAAGCCATTTCCATAGAGCCTGCATTTGATGACATTACCAAAATGACATTTCGGAAATCCGCTTTTTTCCCATTATTATCAGTTAATGTGGCATAGTCCATGACTTGTAACAGAATGTTAAAAATATCCTGATGTGCTTTTTCGATTTCATCAAGTAATAGAACACAATGGGGATGCTTACGAATTCTTTCTGTCAGAAGTCCTCCTTGTTCAAAACCAATATAACCCGGAGGCGCGCCAATTAATCGCGCTACTGAATGTTTCTCCATGTATTCACTCATATCAAATCGAACAAATTCAATACCGAGACATTTAGCCAATTGCTTGGCAACTTCAGTCTTGCCCACACCTGTAGGTCCAGTAAATAAAAATGCTCCCACAGGACGTTCTGGTGATCCCAGCCCTGCACGGGATCGTTTGATACAGGTAATTAACACTTTAATGGCTGGCTTCCTGCCAAAGACGACTTCAGTTAAGGAGTGTTCAAGGGTATATAGTCTGTTTTTATCTGAAGTGGATACTGTTTTAGGTGGGATTTTTGCGATTTTGGCAACGATTTTTTCAATATCTGATTCCTGAATACTTTTTTTCTCAAGATCTCCGCTAATACGAAGATATGCACCTGCTTCATCAATAACGTCAATCG
Source organism: Deltaproteobacteria bacterium YD0425bin50 (assembly GCA_002753105.1). Classification (GTDB taxonomy): domain Bacteria; phylum Desulfobacterota; class Desulfobacteria; order Desulfobacterales; family YD0425bin50; genus YD0425bin50. The sequence continues at coordinate 6,229 of PDZT01000134.1, forward strand.
CCTTATCAGGAAGATATCTGTCATTAATATACTTTGCTGATAATTCGGCGGCTGAATACAGAGATTCATCTGTATAGGTGATCTGATGATAGTCTTCATAATAAGGCTTTAAGCCTTTAAGGATTTCGAATGTTTCTTCTGTTGTTGGCTCAAAAACTTCAATTTTTTGAAATCGCCGTGACAAGGCTCGATCTTTTTCAAAATGATTTTTATAATCATCATAAGTCGTTGCTCCAATACAGCGCAAATCACCACTGATTAATGAAGGCTTAATGATATTCGATGCATCTAAAGAGTCTCTGCCTGACGCCCCAGCTCCAACAAGTGTATGGATTTCATCAATAAATAAAATTGCATTTTTCTTTTTTAGAAGCGCAGAAATCACTGCTTTGAGTCGCAATTCAAATTCCCCGCGATACTTGGTGCCGGCAATTAATGCTCCCATATCCAAAGAATAAATTTGACAGTCTTTTAATATCTCAGGCGCTTTCGCTTCATAAATCGCTTTGGCTAACCCTTCTGCCAACGCAGTTTTGCCAACACCCGGGTCACCTAAATAGACAACATTATTTTTTCGACGTCTGCATAGTACCTGATAAGTACGTTCAATTTCGCGTTCCCTGCCAATTAACAAATCAATTTTTCCGTTTGCTGCTTTTTGGATTAAATCCACAGTAAACAGTTTTAATGGGTCTGATTTTTTCTTTTTTTCATCAGATTCAGATGTTGAATCTGTTTTTTCTTCTTTTGCCATTCCATCAGCAGCACCTCGTTCCATACGAATTGCTTCATTATGAGAGATAAAACGTAAGACTTCTAAACGTGTTACGCCTTGTTGATGAAGAAAAAATGCAGCATAGGAATCTTTTTCCTGAAAAATTGAAGCTAACACATCACCGATAGATACTTCCTGCTTTTCAGCAGAACGAACATGACTGATCGCTCGTTGAATTGTTCGTTGAAAACCAATGGTTTGCTGAAGTACATAATCCATCGTGGTATTTACCCGATCGATTTTTTCATTGAAAAAATTTTCAATCAATTGTTTAATACCTTCAATATTCCCACCGCAGTTATCAATGATTTCAATACCCTCTTCATGATGCAAAATAGCAAATAAAACATGTTCTACACATACATATTCATGTCGCCTGCGTTTTGCCTCTTTAATAGCAAAGCCTAACGTAGCATTTAATTCTTTACTTATCATAGTTTTTGATACCTTATTGTTTATGCCTGCTCCATAGAGCTTCGGAGTGGGAATTCTCTTGTTTCCGCCATATCATGAACCATCTTTACTTTTGTTTCTGCAATTTCATACGAGTAAATACCACAGATACCCACACCTTGCTGATGAATATTAAGCATAATCCATGTGGCATCTTCAAACGTTTTATGAAATACTTTCATCAATACTTCTACAACAAAATCCATGGTTGTGTAATCATCATTGTGAAGTAACACTTTATACATCGGAGGCTCAGTAATGATTTCCTCCAGTTCAGTTATAACCTCTTCTTGAATATCTGTATCAAAGTCAGTCATAAATTGACCTCACTATCATTTTTCATCTATTAATCCGAATTATTTCATACAACATCGCTTAAATTTTTTCCCACTACCACATGGACAAAGATCATTTCTACCTGTTTTTTTATCATTTCTACGTATCGTTTCAGGTTTTGAATCTTCATTACCATGTGAAAAAAAAAACTTTTGTTCTTTAGGTTGTACAGGCTCTTCCACGTGTTCATTGACGCGAATCTCAATACGAAATAAAATTCGGAGGATTTCTTCTTTAATTCTGGATATTAAGCTTTGAAACATTTCAAAGCCTTCTTTTTTTTTTTTAATGAGAGGATTTTGCTGTGCATATCCTCTCAGCCCAATTCCTTCCTTTAAATGATCCATATTTAATAAATGGTCTTTCCAAAAGGTATCGACTGTATTCAACACAACATGGCGTTCTAATGACCGTAAAGGTTTCTCAGTAATTTCGTTTTCTTTGGCAGAATATTTTTCAATGATTTGATCGTAAATATAGTCATAGAGGTCATCATCATTATTAAAATCAAAAACTTTTTTATAGGTTAACGCCAATTGGTGATTAAATTGATTAAAAACCGATTCATTTAATGAATTCGTATTAGGTGATTCTGGATGTGAAGCATCAAATCCAAAGGAATTGACAATAATATCAATTTGCTCGGTAATCATTTCCACAATGGAATCTCTTAAATCCGTTTTGGATAACGCTTCTCTTCGTTGTCTGTAAATCACCTCGCGTTGTTGATTCATCACATCATCATAATCCAAGAGATGTTTTCGGATTTCAAAATTGTGGGCTTCTACACGACGCTGAGCATTCTCAATTGCTCTTGAAACAAGATTGTGTTCAATGGCTTCTCCATCAGGCATTCCAAAACGCTCCATGATGGATGAGATGCGTTCACCTCCAAAAATTCTGAGGAGATCATCTTCAAGAGATAAATAAAATCTTGATGAACCCAAATCGCCCTGACGGCCTGAACGTCCTCGTAACTGATTGTCAATTCGCCTGCTTTCATGCCGTTCTGTTCCAAGAATGTGCAATCCACCAATTTCTTTGACACCTTCACCCAAAACAATATCCGTTCCACGACCTGCCATATTCGTGGAAATGGTTACCATTCCTTTTTGACCAGCCATAGCTACAATTTCAGCTTCTCTACTATGATTTTTAGCATTCAAGACATTATGGGGTATGCCTCTTTTTTGTAACATTTCACTTAACATTTCAGATACATCTATATTAATCGTACCGACCAATATAGGTTGACCTTTTTCATGCAGCATTTCGATTTCCTGAATGACAGCAGTAAATTTTTCTTTTTTTGTCTTATAGATTACATCTGGATAATCGATACGAATCATGTCCATATTTGTTGGCACAACCAGTACATCTAAATTGTATATTTTTTTAAATTCTGCGGCTTCTGTTTCTGCAGTACCGGTCATACCCGCAAGTTTTTCATACATTCTAAAATAATTCTGAAATGTGATTGTGGCAAGTGTCTGATTTTCATTTTCGATTTTAACATGTTCTTTGGCTTCCAATGCCTGATGTAAACCTTCACTATATCGCCTTCCGGGCATTAAACGGCCTGTAAATTCATCAACAATAATGACTTCTCCATTTTCAACAATATAATCCACATCTCGTTTGAACAGTGTATGGGCTTTTAATGCCTGATTTACATGATGCAGCAATTCAATGTGTTTTGGGTCATACAAATTGGTTACTTTTAATAAATTTTCAACATGTGCAACACCTTGTTCTGTTAAAGTTACTGATCTGGCTTTTTCATCAATTGTAAAATCATTTTCTTTTGTTAATTTTGGAATGATTTGGTCAACCTGATAATACAGACCGGTTGATTTTTCGGCAGGCCCGGAAATGATCAACGGAGTTCTGGCTTCATCAATTAAAATGCTATCAACTTCATCGACTATGGCATAATACAAGTCCCTTTGAACAATATAGTCAAACGAAAATTTCATATTATCCCGGAGATAATCA
>PDZT01000135.1 GCA_002753105.1 Deltaproteobacteria bacterium YD0425bin50
ATGGCCAAACTTATAATATTAAATATTTTTCATGGACAGGCACAAACAGTGTTACAAATGTATTAGACCCATTAGAATTATTATTCGGCGCAATGGGTGCAGTAATCAACTTATATGGACATGAACCTGCTAATGATGGTGCAGTTCCAGCATTCAGTGCACGTTTTGGACAAGTGTTGCGAGCAGATTATCCTTGGAATCATGCAGATGAAGTGAATCAAGTATGTGGAATACTCGGATTGCTTGCTCCAGATCCATTATCAGTTGTTCGGACACATGCCAATCGTTTGAAAACAATGGGCTTATAATCAAAGTAATTACGTGATACACGGTATTCAAAAAAACAATTTTTCTTGAAATTTACATAAAATAAAGGCATAAGTACGATTTTAATCAGCTTATGCCTTTATTTTTATTAATTGCGATCCTACACATCACCTGATGAATGAAGAGAGGAGAAATAATACATGGGAAAGATAAATGAGCTCAAAGATTATATTCAGGAATCTATTGATAATGGAGCAACCACGGTTGAAGAAATCCACAAATCACTTGCAAATAAACCGTTTGAATTCCTAGAACGAATTCATCTTTCTGGTGAACGAGTCGCGCGTTTTCAAGATATACATCATCGTACTATAGGCAATGTGTATGAATTTATTCGGACGCTGAATAGACGTGTTGGTGAAATTGCAACTGATCTTTTAATCAGGTTAAACCTTAATGACAAACAGATTGAAATGGGCAGATCTGAACCAAGTCTATGTAAGGCAGTTACCAAATTAAACAAACCGTGCAAAAATAAAGCAATTCCGGGCTCAGAATATTGTTATGTTCATAAAGGGAAATGATGACTCTGGACACCTTATGGTGTCCAATGTTTTGGTATTGTTATAAACTTACATGAGCGATGCTATTTGCTTAAAATAGCTCAATGTTTCTAATGCAGCGGCTGTATCGAGTTTACCAATTGCAAATCCAGCGTGTAAAATAACATAATCATCAATCTTCGGATCATCCAAGAGCATAATATTAATTTCTTTTTTAACTCCTTCTAATTCAATAATTCCCATTTCTCCATCAATATGAACGAGCTTACATGGAATCGCCAAACACATCAGGTTAACTCCTTTTTTGACTAATTTTTTTCTGCATATTATATCATTTACATATCGAATACAGAATATACACACCTGCAAGAATAAAAAAAATTCCTGCTGTACCTTTGATATAGGTTTCCGGAATAAACCGGCTAACCATATCTCCGCAGAATACGGCTAACAAAGAAGTTAAGATAAGTGCGAGTGCTGATCCAAGAAATACGGATAACCGTGAGGAATTGCAATCTGCTGCTATACAAAAGGTGGCAAGCTGAGTTTTATCTCCCAATTCTGCAAAAAAAACCAATGCAAATGTAGAGAAAAGAACTTTAATATCCATTATGAATGTCCTTTTTCAAGGATAGAGGTTAAACGTTGTTCCAGAATTTTGTATTTGCTTTTAAATGTAGGCATATGCTCAATGACCTGATCCATATGTTTTTGCTTTGCCATATTTTCCATGCTACTTAATAGTGTACTCAGTTCTTTCGCTTCGATAGCAAGCATGGTATTTTTTAGATAATGTAAAATATACCTCGATTGTTCAGCATCATGTAATATCTGTTCCAATTCATTGATGGATTCTGGAGTTTGTTGCAGACATGTTTCTATTGATTTTATAAACAAAGCATCTCCAAGTTCAGAACGCGCAGACTCCTCATCTAATACCATTTCCTTAGAAGTTTCGATTTCCTGTGGGATGTTATCTATTTTGCTGGATTGTGTGGAAGAAATAATGACCTTATTAATACTATCAAACAGATTGGATTGACGAATTGGTTTGGTCACATATCCATTCATGCCAACAGCCATACATCGTTCCTGATCTCTGCGTAATGCATGAGCAGTCATTGCAATAATTGGTAATTGGTCAATTTTAAATTTTTCCCGAATAGCACGGGTTGCATCAATCCCATCCATTTCTGGCATTTGAATATCCATTAATACCACATCATATGACTCTTTTTGAACGGCTTCAACAGCTTCTTTTCCATTGGAGACAATATGTGCATAAATATTAGCTTTTGTAAGAATGTCTTTAATGATTTCCTGATTTATAGGATGGTCTTCTGCAACAAGTATCCGAATCCCTTTAAGACGTTCTTTAAACATGGAAACTTTGGTTGTGATGTCTTTTTTGGAGTTGGTCAGGGTATTTCTTGCTGTAAAAATTTCTAAAATAATATTGTAAAGTTCAGATTCTGTAACAGGTTTGGTTAAATACCCGTCAATATAAACCTCAGCCGCTTCTTTTTCACCTTTAACATTTTGCTCACCCGTAATCATAATCACTGGAATATCAGATTTAATTTCTTGACGAATCCGCCTAGTCGTTTCAATTCCACCAATTCCGGGCATAACCCGATCCATAATCACTAAATTTAAAGGTTTGGCTGTAGTTGACGAAAGTGCAGATTTAATCAATTGCAGGCCTTGTTCACCATTTCGTGCTTCTTCAGTTTCAAACCCAAAAGACCGTAACATCTTCCCAATCACATGGCGGGCAAGTTTTGAATCATCAATAATTAATGCACGACTATTTTTGATTTGTTCTGGAAGTTCAAGCGGTTTTTCTTCTACAAAATCAGGCTGTAGTCCAAAAGAGGCAGTGAAATAAAAGGTTGAGCCTATTGATGGTATGCTATCTGCCCAAATATTGCCTTGCATGAGTTCTGCTAATTTTTTGCAGATGGTTAAGCCTAAACCGGTTCCTCCAAATTTTCTGGTGGTAGATGAATCCGCTTGGGTAAATGGTTCAAATAGTTTCGATAACTTATGAGGATCAATCCCAATCCCTGTATCCCTAACAAAAAATTCTAATTCGACATGAGTTTCGTTTTTTTGGTGTTTGGACACGCCAATGGTTATGGTTCCATTTTTATCCGTAAATTTTAAGGCATTCCCTACAAGATTAATTAAAATTTGTTGTAGTTTAATTGGGTCTCCAATGAGAGCCTTGGTTGTTCCGGGTTCAACTTCTAATAAAAGTTCAATATGTTTTTCTGCAATTCGGGAAGATAATAAATTCGTTACATGGTCAAGAACATCATTCAGGATAAAAGGAATTTCTTCGAGCTGCATTTTGCCGGCTTCAATTTTAGAAAAATCAAGAATATCATTGATAATATCCAAAAGGGTGTAGCCTGAACTTTGAATAATTTTTAAATACTTTTCGACTGGCTTGGGCAAGTTACCTTCAGCAAGTGCTAAATCTGCTGAAGCAATAATACCATTCATGGGTGTACGGATTTCATGAGACATATTAGCGAGAAATTCACTTTTCGCTTTTGTAGCAGCTTGTGCATCACGGGCTAAACGAAATGCATCTTGTACTACAACTTCAAACTTGGTGTAAGCGTCTTCAAGTTGTTCGGTGCGTTCATGAATCCGCGCTTCAAGAATCGTTTCGGCCTCTACCCGACGTTTGATTTCTAATGATAACTGATCATTGATTTTTTTTAATTCATGCGTTTGGGTTGCCAATTGAGTTTGAAAGTTACGTCGATAGTGAATAAGCTCTGTATGTAATATCAATTTTGAGCGAACTTCAGACATGATTAATGGGAGATGGAGATAATCTGTAGCACCGCTTGCATAAACTTGTTGAATAAAGTCAGGATGATCGGGGATCAAAAATAGATAAGGAATGCCATTTAGTAAGGAATGCTGTTTGAATTGGGCTGCAAACTGAAATGCGTTTGTGTTGGAATTGGTAATATCCCACAACATAATATCAGGATGCTCTTTTTCAGAAAGTTCGATCGCTATCTTACCGTCATTTGCAAAACAAAACGTGTATTCAGATTTGAATTCATTAACGATCATAATAAGATGTTCCATATGACTTCCAATTAATATAATCAATGGAACGGATCTATTCATGTGTTTGGAATATGTTTCCATTTGGCATTTTTTTTCTTAGAAAACAAGGGGCAAACATAGAGGCTCGCCCCTACTAGGTTAATCCGTAATCCTAACTTAAATCCTTAACGCCTTGCAAAACAATATCAAACAGTTCCTGAATTTCTTCAATTTCAATACAAGAAAATGCAACCCGAATATCGCGTTCTCCTAAAGCAATTAAACCAACACCATACTTATCCAACAAATGCACTCGTAATTTCTCAGCTTGAATATGTTTTAGTCGAATACACATGAAATAGCCGGAATTAAAAGGATATACATCCCATGCATCTTTGTATTTGGGATGTTGAAGTACCTCTTTAACCCGATGCGCTCGTTGGTTTAAAATTTCAAATTTGTCTTTTTTCTCAGATTTAAAGGCAGCCTGTTTCATGGCTTGAACTATAATAGACTGGCTTAAATGCGATGCATTGGAAATTGTGCCTCGAATACACCCAGCAGTTTTCTTTTCCAAGGCATCATAGACTTGTGAAACATTATCTGAAATCATGCAGCCATAAGTAATAAAACCAACCCTAAGTCCCCAAACATAATGCTCTTTAGTTGCGCCATCAAGTTTAACAGCAAGTAACCTTGGGTGTTTATTACAGATACGCGTAAAAAAAGACTCTTTTAATGTTTCAGGTTCATAAAACAGACCAAAATAGGAATCATCAACCAGTACAATAATATTTGTGCCTTTTTCAGCGATTTCAATTAATATTTTTGCCATTGTATCCGCTTCAGATGCTGTGATCGTATAACCCGTTGGATTATGTGGGAAATTCAATAATACAATAATTTTTTTGTTTTTTTGAGCTTCTTCTTCTAACTTTTCTTTAAACGCTGCTAAATGATAACCATTCTTGTCATTAAAAATAGGAAATTGCGATATTCTAGCACCTTTTTTGACATTCAAAATCATATTGTAATTTCCCCAAATCATGCTTGGCAAGATAACCACATCATCCGGATCTACCCAAACATCAGCAAAGGTACTGATACCATGGGTGATCCCTGATGTTACAATGGGTAAGCTCGTCTGAGCGTTGTTTAAGGATGGATTATTCTCTTGCTGCCATTCTTTCCATCGATTCCTAAGCTCGGGAATACCAAAAGATGGTGCGTAATTAATAGCATTGTCAGGAGAAATCCCTTGAATAGGTGACATCACTGAAGGTAAGTGCATAATGTGTTTTTTTTCTTTGGCAATACCTATTGTTGCATTGATTTTATGTGCGCGCTGTTTAGCCTCAGCACTTTGACTTAATATCCCTTTTGGGAAAAACAGTTCTTTTCCTATTGCGGATAACATTTCAAAAATATATGGACTATTTTTTTGAATAATCTGATTCAATTCCTGAGCAATGATATTCATATCATTTTCTCCTACAAAAAAATATCGTTATAAGAAATACCTCTAAAATTACAAAAAAAACCCCTCGATCTCTTAAATAAAAAAAGAATCAAGGGGAAATTAAATTCATTATAATTATTTTATTTTATTCATTTTATTACTTCTTTTTCATCCGTTTGGATTGTTTTAATGGATTCACTTTTTGTTTTACTTCAGCCTGAACATTGGACACATGCGTAGCCAAGTTGCAATGTCCAGAAGTCCATTTCATTTTAGGATCAGGACATGTTTGACAGTATCTCCCTGTTTCATATTCAAGGACGCGACGGCAACCGTCGCATTTTTCTTGAATTGGATGACAAAATCCATCAACATAGTTACAACCGTGGGAAGACATAAACGTACATTCGGTATTTTTGCGTATAGTTGTACAAATCATTGACTCACTCCATTCTTTCAAAATTTCAAACTTTATCCTTAAAATTAGGCAAAAGACCCATTATTTTTTTAAACCATCAATTAAATAATTACACAATTTTACAGTTATATAAATTGATATCTATCTGATGTCAAATTGAAAATTGAACGCATATCCACTGAGCCGTTTTTTTATAAAAAAATAATTGTAACTTTATTTTTTATTTGACTCATTTGAAATAATTCATTTATAATCAAATATCACGTTATTTGAATAAAAAAATATTACATATCATAACCAACAATAATAAGTTCGTGTGTGTAATTCATTCCTTGTCGGTAATAAAGAATTAGGACGCAGAGCGTCCAGACTACGTTCCCACGCAAAGCATGGGAACGAGCCTCTGAACCGACAAGATTGAATTACACCCTAAGTTCGTGGATCGTTAACAAAAGGGGTGGACTATGTCATTAACCATCAACAGCAACTCAATCCAAACGATCTATCCATTAAGCCAATCTCCATCAGTCGAACAAATCAGTGATATTGAAATTGGCCCGGCAGTTGATCATGAATCCTCCGCAATTCGCCTTCTTTACGATCAGGAACGACAAGTACGAGAAGAAACTTTTTTGGAAAATGAAACCAAGCTCCGAGAACGCTTTGAACAAAAAGAAGCTTCCTATAAAAATAATTTCAGCAGTATTGAAGAAAAAAAACTAAGCCAAGTTGATCAATATCTTGAAAAAAAACGTGCTCGTTTTAATTCTCAGGAAGCCAAATTACTGAATGACTTTCAAGGTACTGAGCAAACCCAATTAAACAAATTTAACCGAGATGAAGAAAAACAGCTTCTTTCTTATAAACGCTCACTAGGCCTAAAATCAACTGAAAGCATCGAAGGCGATTCACGGTTTGATACATTTTTAGCAGAAGCTGAAAAACGACTAGAAGATTTTGAAGCCCAAGCCAGTGCCCGAACTGAAACATTTAATACTGAAACGGCTACAAGATTAACTGCTTTTGAAGAAACGCTCACCACAGAACGCAGTGAATTTTTAAAACAATCTGAAGAAAGAAAAATTGCATTTGATTTAAAAGCTGCTGAACGGCTTAACGATTATAATGAAAAATCTGCAAAGCGCTATACCAGTTTTAATAAAACAGAATCAAAATTTCTGGATGATCTGAATTCGAGAATAGCTTCAAGTTTAAATAATTATAATTCGTATAGAGAAACCCAGTTAGATCGTTATAATGATCAGATGAATGCACAACTCACTGATCTGATTTCTGATGAATCTCAAGCAATCAATGACTATGCGTTAGAAGAACAGGGCCGCATAAATGATTTTAGTACTCAAGAAGCCAAGCGATTAGAAAATTTTGAAAAAAATGAAGCGACTCAGCTTTCAAAAATAAATCAAACTCCTGATAGTATTCTCAAAGACCTGAAGATGACAGATAGTGACAGAATCACCCTTTTTAACCAGATTGAGTCGTATAGGAAAGCACTGGATGAGGCAAACGCTTATTATGATCTAATTCAGAATAAATGGTCATTTGGATTAATTGGAAATGAAGAGATTGAAGATGATTCGCGTTTTACCGCATATCAAGCATCAATTCAGGAACAAACCTTAACCATTAATGCGCCTGAAGCCATTGAAGAGGGTGATATTGTTCAGGTAGATATTGGTGGGGTAACCGTTACAACAGCACCGCTTACGCAAGGATCTGGTTCGTCCGAAATCGCTGCTGCTCTGAAAACTGCAATTGATGCCAAAATTGATGATCCCAATGATCATGATTTTGATAACCTGATTGGAAGTAAAAATGCTGTTTCACAGGTCAATAATTCGATTACGATTACTGGAAAGGATTCCAATGCCGATATATCGCTTTCCAACTATCAATTTAATCAACAACCGACCAATAATCTTATGGCTCATGCCACAGCAGACCTTGATCATATCCAAGAATCCAAATTAACTATTGCCACACCGTTCAATATTGAAAATGGTGATACAGTGCAAGTGGATATTGGCGGCATAAGCGTTAGTACAGCATCTCTGGCTCAAGGAGCAAGTTCAGCAGATATTGCTGATGCATTAAAAACCGCAATTGATGCAAAACTCAATAATTCAAGTGATCATGATTTTGATTCACGTATTGCGAGCACAAGTAATGTTGTATCATCCAATGGTGTATTAACCAATGGTGTATTAACCATTCAGGCAAAAGATGTAGATGCTGATGTAACCTTTTCAAATTATTCATTGAATGAATTTGCATCGAATAATACTGCCATCAGTTCAGCTACGCCTGAAACCCAAAATTTTCAACAAAGTTCATTAACGATTAACTCAGCGACAAACATTGAGGATGGGGATAAGGTTCAAATCCAAGTTGGAACCAAAACCGTAACAACATCATCATTGTTACGGGGAACAAGCAGTTCCGGGATTTCCACCGCACTCAAAACAGCAATTGATGCAAAAATTTCAAATCCCAATGATCATGATTTTGATGATCTGATTGCAAGCACAGACGATGTGCTTGTGAATGGAAATACACTTACCATCAATGCCAAAACGCCATCTTCAACTATTAGCATTTCAAACTATTCTTTCTTGGAAAATACCGCAACTAATTTAGCAAGTACCGCGACTATTTCTTCAATCGGCATTCAGGAATCCAAATTAACGATAAGCGGTGCATCGAATATTCAAAAAAGTGATACTGTACAGGTTAAAATTGGCAATATTACAGTTACAACCGCAGCATTGTCAGATGGCGGAACCCCATCTAATATTGCAAGCGCATTAAAAACAGCAATTGATGCTAAAATTAACAATTCCAATGACCATGACTTTGATAACCTGATTGCAAGTACAAGTGATGTCATCGCGAATACCAATCCCGGTGAGATTGTTATTATCGGTAAAGACACCAATGCGAATGTTACGTTTTCAAATCTTGCGTTCAATGAATATTCACCAGCCAATACGGGAGTTAGTACAGCGACAACTGCATCATCCAGCGCCATCGAGGTAGCTGAATTAACCATTGACGAACCAACAACACCCACTGTGTGGGGAGATACCGCTCAAATAAAAATCGGCGATATTATCGTAACAACAGGTCCACTTGAAGCCAACAGTACAGCATCAGACATTGCCAGTGTGATCAGAGAAGAAATTTTAGAAAAAATTTACGATTTTTCAGATCATGACTTTGATGAAACGATCAATGATGCGTTTGGCGGCATATTTGTGAATAGTTCAGGTGTTTTTGTGGAAGATAATGTTCTGACGATTCGTTCCAAAACAAGCGCAGAAGATGTTGAAATGTCCAATTATGCTATCAATGGAACAGGTGTAGGAACGTCCACTCCATCTACAGGAACGATTCAGGAGGTTACCTTAACCCTTAATACACCCACCGCAATTCAGAAATATGATACTGCTCAGGTTCAAGTGGGTGGTATTACAGTTACCACTGCTGAATTGTCTGATGGTGCAACAGCTTCGGATATTGCATCTGCATTAAAAACAGCAATCACCAATAAAATTAAAAGTCCAACAGACCATGATTTTGATGATTTAATTGCTGATGTCAGAGATGTGCGGGTCGATGATAATAAACTGACGATTTGGGCAAAAAATTCATCCTCAGATATCACGTTATCCAATTACGCATTAAATGAATATCAGCCAGCCAATACAGGCTCAATTTCTGGCACAATAGCCAGCGATTCCATACCAGTTCAGGGTTTAACCATAGCTCAGCCCCAGTCTGTTGAAACTGGAGATACATTTAAAGTGACTATTGGCGGCATCAAT
>PDZT01000136.1 GCA_002753105.1 Deltaproteobacteria bacterium YD0425bin50
CTGAACCGACAAGATTGAATTACATGCTCAATGCCTTTGAAAAATAAGTCAACAATTGCAAAAATATCTTGCGGAACACATCCCATTTTGCAATTCTAAACATATTTTTTAAACTGAGATACTCAAAAAATTGGTTTATATAATGACAAGCACCATAAAAATTAGTAGAATTATTCTCGTTGCGTTGATTCTCATGATACCCATTCAATTACTTGGAACAGATGTGAATGATTACTTGTTTCAAGGTGCGGATATGCATTACAAAGGCCAATTGGATTTAGCAATTGATGCTTTTACAACAGCTATTCAAATTGAACCGAAAAACGAATACGCTCATAACCAATTAGGTGTATTGTATGCTAAAAAGAATGAATTTGAAAAGGCTTTTCATGAATTTGAACAGGTTGTGAATTATAATAGTAAAAACACCTTTGCATTGTTATGGATCGGCATTTGTGAATTAAAATGTATTCATTTAGATGCAGCCTTTCATGTGTTTAAAAAAATCATTGAACTGGATCCTAACCATGCAGATGCGTATTATTTCATTGGATCAATTTATTTAATCCAGCATAATCCGATTGCAGCGATTGATTATTTAAAAAAAGCTCAGGAGGTTGATGGCGAAGAAGCTGAAACACACTATCGGCTCGCCAAAGCCTTTCATGGGTTAGACATGATGGCAAATGCCTTGCTTGAATATGAACGAACAATTGAACTGGATCCAAAACACACAAACGCAATGAATGAAATCGGATGGATTTATGTTGTTCAGGGAGAGTATCAAAAAGCCATTCAACAGTGGGAAAAAAGCAGGGCAGTCAATCCTCATCATTCTGATACAGTATTAAATTTAGCAAGAGTGTATAATGAATTGGCTTTACAAAAAATTGAATCCGGCAATACTAAGGATGCAATTACAAACTGGGAAAAAACCATTTCTGTGAACCCGGGAAATAAGGCAGCCTTATATTATCTAACAAAGTACAAAACTAAAAAAAATTAAGGAGGCAACATGAAAAAATTAGGAATATTATGGGTATTAACAGGCTTTATTTTAATCCTGCAACAGTCAGTCGTTGCAGTTGAATGGAATCAGGTAGTTGAACATTTCCCTAACGGAAACATTAATTGGTCAGAAGCGATTATTGAAGCAAGAGGAATTGGCGCACCACCTGATCATCTTAGAGGTACACCGGAAGCAAGGCCTATGGCATTAAGAGCTGCTCAGGTCGATGCCTATCGAAATTTATTAGAGACTATCAAAGGTGTTCGGATTGATTCAAAAAGCACTATTAAGGATTTTGTTACTCAAAGTGATACGATTACTGCAGAAATTGAAGGGATAATTCGTGGCGGGCAAGTAGTTAAACGAGAATATCTTTCTGATGGAACTGTTGAGGTAATCATGCAGATGAAATTAAATGGTGGTTTTGCTCACCTGATTTTACCCAAAGATATTCAACCCGCTAAAACTCTTCGTCCAGTATTGCCGCCTGAATCGTTAGAACCTAAACTAACTGAACCTGCTGAACCTCATGAAAGACCCGATCAGACGGATCATGTTACATCTGAACCTGATCTATTACCCGAAAAAAAAGAACATGCTGAACCTCAACACAGAGCCATATATACAGGACTAATTGTGGATGCGAGAGGTTTATCCGTAAAACCTTCTATGTCACCCAAAATTCTTGATGAAGATGGTCAGGAAATTTATGGTTCTGCTTTTGTAAGTCGTGAATATGCTGTTCAACAAGGAATGAGCGGTTATGCCAAAGACATTAAAGCCGCGCAGGAAAATCCGCGTGTTGCCAGTAATCCCATTACAGTAAAAGGCGTAAAAACTTTTGGCCAAGGCCGATCCGATATCATTATCAGTAATGCGGATGCATCCAAAATTCGCAGTGCTTCTGATGACTTGTCATTTTTACAACAATGTCGCGTTATGATTGTTGTTGATTAAACCAATTCAGCAACCACAGGAAATTACCCTACAATAAGGAGGCAGTTATGTATCGAACGTTAAAATATTTTATTGGATCACTCATTGCCATAATTTTTTTATTTGGGTGCGCTCCAAAATCCCAACCCCCCGAAGCACAATTAGATATCCCTGAACATCATGTTACCAATGGATACAAAATGTTAAAAGAGGAACTGTGGGATAATGCATTGGCTGCATTTACAAGGGCTACAGAACTTGATCCAAAGTATTCACCTGCCTATGTAGGGTTATCCCTTGTGAATGCTTCCCGTAATGAATTTGATATCGCATTAAAATTTATGGAAAAAGCAGGTAGTTATGCCAAAGATGATTTACAACTGTATAATTTGCATATTGGATATATTCGTCTGTATTCACTTGGACGAGAAAAAATTCACAAGGATTGGATCAAAAAAGCAAAAAATCACTATAAAAAAGCTCAAAATTTAAAACCGAATTCTTCTGAACCTGATTTTTACATGGGAATTGCTTACAAAACAGCATATGATTTCCAAAATGCTTCTGCATGTTTTAAACGTGTTTTAGATGCTGGTAATCAGTTCATTGCTGAGGCAGATGAAGAGTATGAATTGCTTCAACAAATAGAACGGGCAATGCCCGGAACAACTATCGGGAAAAAAATTGGGCTATTAACTCAAATATCTCGTGCAGATACCGCAGCGCTTTTTATTGAAGAGCTCAAGATAGACGCACTGTTCAAAAAAAGAGGAGTCAAAACATTTGATACCTCTTTTAAAGGTCCTCATCAGCCCTTTCCATCAGGCGACTATGTACCTGCTCCAGATGCGTTAGACATCGATAATCACGTATTAAGACTTGATATTGAATCATTTATTCAATTGGGAATTCGAGGGTTAGAGCCAATTCCCGATCACACGTTTCAACCAGATAAGATTATTAAACGAGCAGAATTTGCCATGTTATTAGAAGACATTCTAATTAAAGTCACAGGTGAAGAACACTTAGCTACCCGGTTTATTGGAAGTGAATCACCGTTTCCGGATTTGAGAAATGATCTGGCTTATTTTAACGCTGCTATGGTTTGTATCACCCGAAACATTATGCAGGTTAAAGATCGCACTACAGGAGAATTTGATCCCCATGGAACAGTTTCAGGCTCTGATGCCCTGTTAAGTATTCGAGTGATGAAAACAGAACTTGCAAAATATGTCGCTTATAATACCCAATAGTCCCCGTAACCTTTTACCGACATGCATTCTGTAAGGGGCGTATTGCACAATACGCCCTTTACTTTTTTATTCATTCATTTGATAACTTCCCTTTAGCGGGAATAAATACTTATCCCAAATACGGGAAAACCGTTCTACATTCAGTTTAGGTTTGCGGATCATTTTTAAAGCAAATTCCATCTGATCCTCTGTACTGCTTGATTTGGAATAGAGTTGAAGTGCAAACTTTGAAAAATCACGAATCATAAAATCAAATATCTGGTCAATGAGATCGATATCCACATTTCGTATAGTTGCATTTTCAATAATGAGTTGTCCATATGCAACAAGAGTAAAAAGTTCTCCGATGGTTAGTAAAAAATCAATATCTTTTTGTTGTTCAGAATTTGGGGTTGCCTTGAGTAAAAATTCCTTGAAAATATCAATCTGTTCTTTAAAGGTCTTAATATTAGGCAGATCTAAACTGTTATATGCAATTTTATAATCATGAAAACGTATTTTGCTTAAGCCTTTGGTAGGTCCCTGAGCAAACAGAAAATCATCGTTTGTTAAACCATCCATTTTAGAAATTACCGGAAAATTCGCATCTGGAACGAAAAAATAATTCGCCATAAATTTAATAATTAATGCCATGTTCACATGAACTGTACCTTCTAATTTAGGCAGAGCGCGAATATCAATCGCCGCCATTTCAAAATACATATTCTTTTCAAACCCTTTAGCTGCGATAATATCCCAAAGCAAATTAATGACTTCTTCACCTTGAGTGGTTACCTTCATTTTAGTCATTGGATTATATAGAAGATATCGCCGATCAGTTGATGAAGCGGCACGCAAATAATCTGAATTACGCAATGCAAATAATTTCATGGCAACGATTCGGGTATATGCATCCATAAAAAACTGGCGGATATGTGGAAAATCAGTAACATAATGATTAAACAATCGTCTATTCGATGCATGATCCAATGCTTCGTAGAACGCATGTGTACAGATACCAATTGATGCCCACCCTAAATTGTATTTACCCACATTTACTGTATTTAATGAAGTATCCCATGCATCCTGATTTTTGGAAAGGATATCAGCTTCTGTAATGGGATAGTCATGTAGAGCATATTCAGCTACGTATGACTGGTTATTCACCACATTTTGAATACATTCAAAATTTTTATGCTGAGAATCAACAGCAAAAAATACATAGTTTCCTGAATCTGCCATTTTCCCAAAAGTTGAAACCAACGCCGCTTTATTAGCATTACCAATATAATATTTACTGCCTTTTGCCAAGTAAGTACCGTTTTCCTGTGGATAAAGCATCATTTCACTTGAATACAAATCTGCACCATGTTCTTTTTCAGAAAGGCCAAAGGCAAAAACTGCGCCTTCTTTTAATAGATTTGCTGTTTTAACTTTAATTTCTTCATTATCACTCATCCAAATGGGTCCAAGCCCTAAAATAGAAACCTGCCATGTGTACCAATAACATAAGCCGTAAAATCCGAGTATTTCATTAAAAAAACAAATCCGATAAGTATCCCATCTCTCGTTTCCACTGCCATATTTCGATGGTGTAAGTAATCTTGAAAAAATTTTTTCTTCTTTTACAAAATCAAGGAAATCAGAATACCAAATTCTTTCATGGAAATCCTGTTTTAATTTACGTTTTCCTTTTTTTTCAAAAAACTCAATTGTTTTAAGCATAATCTGTTTTGATTCTTCATCAAGAAAATCATAACGTTCTTGTTTAGGATTCAGTAACATCATTGGCCACCTATATCGAATAAGAAGGTTAAAAAAAATGAAAAAGGGTAGGGGAAAACTATACTATGATTAAGGTCAGCTAATGGCTAACCATCATCTTTGCATCACCATAAAAGAAATCTTCCATGATTTCCATTTCAACATCTCTTTCTTTTGCGATCATACAGTGAATACTTAAAATACATGTTTTTCTACACAGAGACACATCATTAAAGTAATCTCCGCAGCAACCAACAACATCTTCTTGTTTTAGGGTTTTATCTTTTTTTTTCATTATATTCTCTCAATTGAAGTAAATCAAGCATCTGTGAATGAATATGACTGTTTGTAGCCAGTATTTCCAGATGAGTTACATTATACGGATTACCAGAAAAATTTGTCACACTGGCACCTGCTTCTAATGCAATCAGATATCCAGCAGCCGTATCCCATGGTTTCAAATACTCTTCCCAAAAGGCTTCAAAACGTCCACTGGCAACATAACATAAATCGAGTGCTGCAGAACCTAAACGACGTACACCTTGTGAAGCGGAAAGGCAATTTGTAAATCGAGATATAATAGGTTGAGTATGTTCTCTAAACGAATAAGGAAAGCCTGTAACCAGAAGACTGCTTGATATTTTTGTTTGTTTGCTTACATGAATGGACTTAGTGTTAAGGGTTGCTCCCTTACCTTTAATTGCTGTAAAAAGTTCACCAGTTTCTGGCGCTAACACAACACCCACTACAACTTCTCCTTTAAAAGAAAATGCTATGGATATGCAGTATAGATGAATGTGGTGAGCAAAATTCGTGGTACCATCTAATGGGTCAATAATCCATTGATAATCGGGATTCTTGATATCTGTACCTGATTCCTCGGCAAGAATGCTATGATCTGGAAAGCGATCTTTTATGATTTTAATAATAGCTTCTTCAGATTGGGTATCAGCACACGTAACAAGATCAATTTCTCCTTTATGGGTCACAGAAGATATATGACCAAAATGAGAACGTAAAATTGTTGCGCTTTGAAATGCGGCCTTTATCCCAGTGCGTTGAATAAGTTCCAAATCCATGATCAATGTTTTATACTTTTTGGGCTTGATGTCAATAGTATTTTCATAGAAAACCATTTATGGCTTTTTTTCATGTTCTAAAGACTTTCAGATAATTCATTTCACAAGGCTAGAGGGAGGAGATAATACATTTTAGTATATCTCCGACCGATAACGCCGTGAAATTATTTATCTGAAAGTCTTATAATCCAACAAACTATTCCGTTCGGCTATACACCTTTTGCCGTGATCGTGCAGCAGACTCAAGTACAGGCACATGAACATCAACATAATCATAGACTTTTGCAATATTTTTACCGGGTGAAGGCCTTAGAATTCTTCCCAAATATTGTAGAAGACGTCCAGAAAATCGTATGGGTGTTGATAGAAATAATATTGAAAGCGCTGGGAAATCAAAACCCTCTCCGATAAGCTGGCTTGTTGCAATTAATACGTGAACTTCATTGTTCGTTAACCTTTCGATAACTCGTTCCCGCTGTTGAGTCGTCATGCTGCCAATAAGCATTTCTGAAGCAATGCCTTGATTGTACAACAAATAGGCATGAAGTGTCTCGCAGTGAATTTTTCGATCTGAAAGCACAAGGCATATACCAGAATTCATATTTACTTCTTTTGTAATATCTTCAGCAATCAGTTTATTTCTCTGCTTATCATTGATGAGCAATTCAATTAATTTTGAATAGTTTTTACTTGCATCCTGATAAAATTGAAACTCTGTAGGTCGAATAATCACTTCTGCTTTAAGAATATCCCCGCGTTTGACCAACAGCTTATCATGAATACGATAATTCATTTTACCGAGATACCAAAAAATTAATTTCGATAATTCATCCCGACGATATGGAGTAGCAGTTAAACCCATCATATAATACGAGTCAAAATTAACTACAGCATCTGTAAACGTTCGGCTAGGAATTCGATGGCATTCATCCACAAGTATATACCCAAAAAAATAACGAATCTCATCTAAATGCTTGTAAAGCGATTGTACCATAGCAACCGTTATTTTTTTCCCAACTTCATATTTGCCATCACCAATTAATCCAATATCCGCTCCTGAAATATTCAAATGTTTTTGAATATTATCTATCCATTGAAGTGCAAGCGTTTTTTTATGCACTATAATAAGCGTTGGTTGTTTGCGCTTTGCAATCAGCCATAAACCCATAATGGTCTTTCCTGAACCTGTTGGCGCACACAATATCCCAAAATGCTTGGTAAACATTCGGTTCACTGCCTGTTGCTGGAACGGTTTCAATTCACCATGAAACGAAAAATCAATTTCATTCAACAAACGACGACGATCAATCCACTGATAAGTAACTTTAAATTCTCTTGCCAGATCAATTACATAACGCATTAATCCTCTTGGAATCACTATTTCATTATCTGATGTTATCTGATAAAAAGTTAAGGTTCTCTCAACTCCTTTGTTCCATCGACCGATGCGTTCATTTTCTAACCAAATTGGATTTTCGACCGTTAATAGGTTTTTTATCTTTTGTTGAAGAACATGTGGGGCTTGTTGAATGACGATTTTATTTGAAAGGATTACTTTCATTCTTTTTCAATTTCAATATGTTTTTTTACGTTCCACTTCGGTAACGTTTCACTTTATGGGGATAGTCCATGCCATTTTTTAACCCTCCAAATATACGGAACAGGTCTCAAATGCCTCTTCTGGGGTTCCATGAAATGTACCATTGTTAAAAACTGACGGTTCATATTTTTCATGACTATAAGTATAAAATGCCAGACTCCACCGATTCTCATCTCCGAAATAACGAATACGGCCCAAATGAGTGGGAGTATTTCGCAGCCTTTCTACATAATCTTCTCGGGATTCACCAAGTATATTTGGATCAAACTCAGGTGAAACATATGGCTCTGTATAGGCATCGAAGTAGCACAGTTGGTTACGGAAGCGTACATCAATCTTAGTGAATTTGCCCGAATACTTTTTCTGGGCATAATCCAATATTCGTTTTCGTGTTTTCTCTTGAACAGCAGGTGGAATTTTGACTCCACCTGAATGTGGATCATAAACCCATCCCCATCCCTTTTTTGGCATGTTTTTCCTCGCTTTCTGAACAACTATCTATAGACTTTCAGATAATTCATTTCACAAGGCTTGAGGGAGGAGATAATACATTTTAGTATATCTCCGACCGATAACGCCGTGAAATTATTTATCTGAAAGTCTATAACTGTTCATTTAGGATTTTGTTCATCAAGAATGCTTCTTATAGCTATTGCAAGTTCTGTGATCTCAACTGGTTTCATGATTAATTTCCGGACTCCCATTAACAAGGCTTTTTCCTGATTCATATGTTCGCAAAAAGCAGAACAAAGGATAATTGGTAAATTAGGACGCATTGTCAAAACTTGATGTGCAAGTTTTTCACCGCTTAAATTATTCATGGTTAAATCCGCAATGATTAAATCAAAAGAATCTGGTTTGGCAATAAATAAATTTAAACCTTCCACGCTGCTTGTACGTGATTCAACTTCATAAGTTAAGTGTTCAAGAAGCTGTTTTAACGAATCAACGATGGGTGCTTCATCATCAATGATGAGAATTCTTTCGTTGCCTATAGACTTGGGCAAAATTTTTTCTTCAAATGGAATCCCCCACATGTCAAAAATTGGAAGAAAAATATGAAAAGTTGCGCCCATGCCAGCTTGGCTTTCGACTTGAATTAAACCAGAATGATTTTCCACAATCCCAGAAACCACTGCAAGTCCTAAACCTGATCCAAATTCAGTAGTTTTTGTTGTGAAATACGGATCAAAAATTCGATTGATGTGTTCTGTGCGTATCCCCTCTCCTTGATCTTTGATACTTAGCTTGAAATACTGATTCCCACAGAAGTAATTATCCTGAATTTGAGGCATCAAATCCAAGCATATCCTTGACAGAACAACCTCAATCGTTCCCCCTTTAGCCTTCATGGCATAGACTGCATTAGTTAATAAATTGATTAAAGCTATCTGAATCTGTTCTGCATCCGCTAAAATCATCCCAGCGTGCTCGTCAATATGTTCATTCAGTGTTACATAAGCAGGTATCTGAGACTTAAATGCAGTGATCGTATCTTTGATCAATGATACAAGTTCAATAGGCTTCAAATTCATCCTGAACTGACCGCTGTAGGATACGAGTTGATTAATTAATAATTTCCCTTGATTACATGCACTAAATGCAAATTGGATATATTTTTTAGATAGAATATGATCATGTAAATTTAACAGTGCAAGTTCATTAAAATTAATTGCTTCTCCAAGTATATTACTAAAATCATTAGCAATACCAGCAGATAATGTAGTTAAGGCTTTCATCTTTTGTGCTTGACGAATCCGGTCATCAATTCGTCTTTTTTCCTCTGATGCTTTATACTGGCCTGTTATATCTTTAAACAATCCCCGATATCCAACAACTTGTTCATTTTCATCCATCACTGGTATTGCATTTGTTAAAAACAAGACATGTTGGTTCTGTTTCCCAGCACACCATATTTTTATATCAATCAATGGCTTTTGAGTTGAGAATCGACGTTGTAA
>PDZT01000137.1 GCA_002753105.1 Deltaproteobacteria bacterium YD0425bin50
GGATCAATATGTTTTCCTAAATTGGATACGAATCCAAGTTTAATTGCTAAGGAAAAAGGAAATTTTGAAGATATTATTCGAGCGATTTGTGATATTGTTGATGGCCCAATCAGTGCTGAAGTGATTGGTTTGGATGTGGATAGTATGCTTCGTGAAGCAAGACAGTTGTCAAAACTTCATAAAAACATTGTGGTTAAAATTCCCATGACCATTGATGGCATCAAAGCAACCCGGATTCTTTTTCAGGAAGGTATTAAAACCAATGTAACATTGGTTTTTTCGCCATTACAGGCTCTTATGGCGGCAAAAGCAGGGGCGACGTATGTAAGTCCATTTATTGGACGTCTTGATGATCTTGCTCAGGAAGGCATGATTTTAGTAGAGCAGATTGTAGATATTTTTCAGAATTATGACTATGAAACTGAAATCATTGTTGCGAGTATCCGTAATCCAGTTCATGTACTGGATTCTGCTTTATTAGGTGCAGATATTGCCACAATACCCTTTCCAGTATTAAAACGGCTTGCATTTCATCCCTTAACTGATAAAGGTATCCAAATGTTTTTGGATGATTGGAAAAAAACTCAACATTAGGCATAAAAATATGGCGCATCACATGCAAAAAATATGGGAACAAATTACTCATCCCAATAATCTTACCCTATATCGGGTTATTGCAGTACCGGTCTTTGTGATTTTATTAATGTATCCTAATAGTAAAGTCTGCACATTTCTCGCTGCACTCATTTTTAGTGCTGCAGCAATTACAGATTTATTTGATGGTTTTTTAGCAAGAAAACGAGGACTCGTATCCAATTTAGGAAAACATATTGATCCGCTTGCTGATAAATTTCTTGTATCATCGGCATTTATTATGCTGGCTTCATATAATCGGGCGCCTGCATGGATAGTATGTATTATTATTGGTCGAGAACTTGCCATTACCGGTCTGCGGAGCATTATTGCTGATAAAGGCGAAGATGTTTCCGCTTCAATTCTTGGAAAATATAAAACAGGGTTTCAAATAGCTGCTATTATCCCTTTACTCTTGCATTTTAGTTATTTTGGAATTGATTTCCATTTTATTGGCTCCTTTTTACTGTGGTGCGCATTGTTTTTTACGATGTGGTCCGGAATTGATTATTATGTCCGTTTTAAAAAATTTATTGGATAACAGTAGGGGAGAGACATGCCTCGCCCCTACTCAATTGTGAAATTTAATATCTGAAAATCTATAACTAGGACATGATGAAGAATTCAGTCAAAGGACTATTATTTTCAGCCTTAGTATTTCCGGGTATAGGTCAACTTGTTTTAAAACACTATAAACGAGGTGTTATTTTTATACTTGCAGTTATAGCAGCCATTGTCGCATTTCTAATCAAAGCAGTACAGCAAGCTTTGGTTATTCTTGAAAAAATAGAGTCCACTGGTGGTGCTATTGATATGGATAGCATTACCATTGCTGCCACTCAGGCTTCTACAAAATCAGACAGTCTCATCTTACAGTTTTTATTTTTTTTGATAATTTTTTTATGGCTTTTTTCAAGTATTGATGCTTACCGAATCGGCAGAAAAAAAGACATAATTTCCTGAACTATATAAATAAGATAACGATTGTAGTAGGTGCGAGGCATGCCTCGCACCTACAATCGTTATCTTTGCAATTATTCCACCTACGATGAAAGAAAGGGGGAATTATATGAAAATGTTTAAATTAAGCACGCAATTAAACATTGCCTTTTTTATTGCTCTTTTTATTCCAATAACGCTGGCCACACTATTTTCTATTGTGTATTACAACGCGAAAATTAAAAATGAAGCTTTAAACAAAATTTCTTCAGAATTAAAAGTCGCTTCAATAATATATGATAATGCTATTGTCGAGATGAAGAATATTGCTAAAACCTATAGTCAGGAAAAAGCTCTAACCGCTTTATTTGTTTTTAATTTGGGAGAAAAACTTGGAATAGAGCTTGCCAAATTGGCCCCCACATATAAGGTTAATACCATTGTCTTTATGGATACCAATTATAAAGTGGTCGCCCGTTCAAGTGACCCTAAAAAATTGGGTGATATCATACCAGAAAATATTTATATAAAAAAAGCATTCACAGGCGAGATTACCTCCGGAACAGAACTCGTACCGCCTAAAGAATTAGAGCAGGAAGGCATTCATACTGAATCTTTAGGACCATATATTATGTCGATGACATCTGCTGCTCCTGTCTATGACAGAAAACAGGAAAATATCGTAGGCGCGGTGTTGATCCGCAGAATTTTGAATGCAAATGAAGCTGTAATTCAAAAAATTGATGATGTTATCGGAAAATCAATGGCTCTTTTTGCATATGACACCATGATCGTGTCAAAATTTTATGAGGATGTTTTGCCTATTCATAAAATGCCATCTCATATACTCGAGACAATTAATCAAGGACAGAGCTTTGAAGAAAGTCTGATAAGAAGACACGGTTATCTGGTTAAGTATCAACCTGTATTCAATATAGATAACACTCCTATTGGCGCTATGATGATTAAATGTTCTGCCAATGAATATCTTGAAACAATGATTACTGCAATATTGTCATTGATTGGCATTGCGTTCATTGGTTTTCTGCTTTCATTTATCATTAAATTAGTGATCCAACGACGTATCTTACGACCCATAAAGATACTTACTCAAGGCATGGAAGTCATATCCCAAGGTCAATATGAGTATGAAATTCAATTCGTTTCCCGTGATGAAATGGGTTTTTTAGCCAGTTCTTTCAATACCATGACAAAACAATTGGATTATTCTCATAAAGAACTCAAAAAATATAGCGAAGAGTTAGAAAAAAGGGTTCAGGAACGCACTGAAGAGTTAACTAAGTCGCGTTCAGAAATGCGGATGATCCTTGATAATATCCCGCTGGGTATCACCACTATAAATAAGGATAAAAAAATAAACCACGAATACTCTATTTTTATGCATAACTTATTTAAAAATCATAAAATTATTAAAGGAAAAGCCTTTGAAGATATTTATATAGAACAAGGAAAAGAAGAAGAACAGGAAATCGCTAGAAAGTGGATTGATATGGTGATGAGCAATGCTTATGCATGGGATTTAATAGCAGATATTGGTCCAAACATGTTAATACATACAGCTCATGATCAGGTTTTTTATTATCAAAACTCATTTTATCCCATCACCATCGATAATCACTTTGAATCATTATTGGTGATTACCAAGGATATTACAGAACAAAAAAGATTAGAACTCGCTGTAAAAACTCAGGAAGAATCTCATCATCAAGAGCTTGAAATTATTTCAGCAATTATTAATCAGGACCGGTGTGAGTTTGAAAACTATATCAAGGAAGCTGGCAATATTTTAGAGCAAGTAAACCATTTATTTGAAACTTTGAAAGAAGATTCTCATAATATAGGAATTTGCAATACGATGTTTCGTCTCATGCACTCCTTAAAAGGCAATTCGCGAGCGTTTAAAATGACGAAATTAGGTGAATATGCCCATGAAGTTGAAGATGTTTTATCGGGTATAAGAGAAAAAGAAATTACCTTAACCACAGAGCTTTTTGACGGTGAACTTGCCTCAGACAACATACACTCAAAGTTCATTAAAATGAACTCAATCATTGATAATGCTAAAGAAATTCTTAAAAAAATTTCAGGTGAACCTGATCAAGATTTAGGTACCCGAAAAAATGACACTGCACGGCCGATAAAAATTGAACCTGAAGTGATTACTGACTTGATAAACCAATGCGATTCGTTAGAAAAAATGATTGATGGAGCAGATAGCATAAAAACGACACAACATATAAAAAATATTTTATTCAAACTTACCTTAATTCCTTTAGATTCAGCATATAATCGATTTAAAACAATTATTTCTGATCTTGCATCTGTCTGCAACAAACAAGTTGAATTAAAATTTGAGGGTGATCCTGTTTATTTGCCAGATAAATCTCATCATTTAATGATTAACTCTCTTGTACATATCCTGAGAAACGCTGTGGATCATGGATTAGAAACACCTGATATAAGAGAGATGACTGGGAAGAATGTAAAAGGGGAAATCGTATTACATACTCAAACAACAGACCACCATATCATCATTGAAATTAAAGATGATGGAGACGGAATAGATTCTGAAATAGTCTTAAAAAAAGCGATAGCTAAAGGCCTGATTGACGAAAGCAAAGCGGAAACAATGTCGCCTCAGGAAATAATTGAACTTATCCTGTTACCGGGGTTTAGTACCTCTGAAGAAGTAAGTGATATCTCTGGACGCGGTGTTGGTATGGATGTTGTTGTGGATACGGTTACTCAATTGAGTGGAAAATTAGAGATTGAATCTAACTTAGGAGTTGGTACGAAATTCACAATCATTTTACCGTCTATTTCTGATTCATCGAGGTTATTCGCTTAGGCATTTTACCGCATTACAGCTTCTTCTGTTTAGCCATTTGAATAATTTGATAATTTTTACAAGTTGTAAAAATCCTTGACATATTGCGTTAAGTGTATCTTATTACCTAATAAACAAAGTCGTGTTTTATTAGATGGCATAATGCTTGCTAACCAATGAATCATTCTTTCAAGTGGTTTGTAATATATTAACCTTATTAACCTTAATTCAATATCTGGAAAGGAGACAATGTATGGGGGTTTTTCGTCAAGTTGGTGAATTCATGATGACTGGCGCCAAGCTACATGCACAATGGGAAATTGAGAATGCCAATATTATCATGCGGGATAAAAAACGGCTTGCCATTTTAGGTCTGCTCTTAATTCCGATTATCATTGGTGGAATTGCATTTGCCGCTGGTGATATGCCTGATTATTTAGGTGGGAAAAAAGCCTATAGCCCGGCTTTTTTTACAATGGGTATTTTTATCTCTTCTATCTTTATAGGTCTGTGTGCAGGATTGATTACAGGCTGTATCGGTGCAGGCGGTGGTTTTGTTATTGCACCAGCACTGATGAGCGCAGGAATCAAGGGTATTCTCGCTGTCGGAACAGACCTGTTTCATATCTTTGCAAAAGCAATCATGGGAAGTACGCTGCATAAAAAAATGGGAAATATTTCTGTTGCTTTGGCAGTTATCTTCTTGATTGGAGCTATTGTAGGGGCAACAGTTGGTGGAATTATTAATCGGGTGTTATATGAAATCAATCCGGTCTGGAGTGATACATTTATAACGGTTATCTATGTAATTATGCTTGGTGGGCTTGGTTTTTATGCATTGATGGATTATCTGTCCAGTGCAAAATCAGAAAAACAAAACGAAGAATTTCATGGAAAAAAATCTGAAGGGGCTGACCTTGGAAGCCTGCCTAAAAAGCTCCAAGCCATCAATATCCCACCGATGATCACATTTGATCAAAATTTAATTCCGGGTGGACGCCAGATTTCCGCAGTATTTTTAGTATTAAGTGGTGCATTGGTTGGATTATGTGCTGCGATTATGGGTGTCGGCGGTGGATTTCTGACCTTCCCGATTTTTGTATATGTGTTGGGCGTTTCTTCTTTAACCACAGTGGGTACTGATATTTTTCAGATTATTTTTACTGCAGGTTATGCAGCAATTACTCAGTACGCAATTTATGGATTTATTTTTTATACCTTGGCAATGGGGATGCTTTTAGGTTCATTATTGGGTATTCAAATTGGCGCTATGGTTACAAAAGTGGTTAAAGGGATTACGATCAGAGGATTTTATGCGATGGCTGTACTTGCTGGCTTTGTTAACCGTTTTTTTGCATTGCCTGCAAAACTCGCATCTGTAGGGCTTATTCCCTTACCGAAAACCGTAGGTGTGGTTCTTGACACAATTGGAACGTGGTTATTTTTTATTGTTATTTCTATATTTGCCATTTGGGTCATTGGGACATTTATTAAAAATATCCATTTGTTAAAAGGGGAGGCACATTGATGGTTGCAAAAGAAAAAAAATTATATATGGGCATGGGGTTAGGTATTGGATTTATTGTTGTATTGTTCTTAATCTTTATTCCCATTATCAATAATAAGAATTGCTTGAACTACTTAGATGATTTGTATAATTCTATTTCCAAACAATCAGCGTATTATATTCCAAAATTAAAGAAGGACATGCACGCTTATCCAAGCCATCCAATGCAATTAACAGTAAAATTTAAGGAAGAAACGCTGGCAACACAGGCTGAAGACCTATTAGCCAAAAGTCAAGTCAAGGTTGTACGGTCTGGTGCTCAACTTACACTTGATGGGGATCTTAAAACAATTTTTGAAAGCAGCTTAGAAGATGCGGATTTATTGTTTCATAATGATAAACACAAATTACAGGAAAAATATGGGTATGAGTCAAGGCGGGTTTTATATAACTGGTGGCTGTTGTATAAAGAAATGGATAAGGACTTAACTGCACAAAAAAAATTTCCTGAATCCAAATCGCTCAATACAATTCTTGCTAAGGGAATTGAATGTTCTTATAACTATTACGGGATTGAGCCGCAAAGCATTACAAATAAGATGGGTATTGTTATTTTCTCGCTTGTTTTTTATGTTGTTTACACCTTATGGTATGGATTTGCACTGATGTTTCTGTTTGAAGGAACAGGCTTCTCCATTTCACATTAAGGATCACGGATTAACTCAGATGACACGGATTTGCACATGATGTTTCCGTGTAATTTGTGATTCAGAAAAAGGCTAAAGGCACACCCTTTAGCCTTTTTTTATATTTATTAAGATGTTTAAAGGAGTATCGCATATGGGAAAATGGGCAACTGTTTTGCAGAAATTGGGCTGGAAAAAAAAGACATCTGAGCTTCCTGATATAGATGTTGATGATTTAAGAATCGCATTTAAAGCTCGCTATCATAATTTTAAGTTACTGTTAAATGCCAATAACAAGGCTCTCGAAATTATGGCTGAAATAGAACAAGCCTTGCAAGGCAGACGCCCGTTTGGCATGTCCTTTGTTAAATCCCGATGTATTGCCATATCAGTAAAAATTTTTCTGCTCATTAAAAATCTCAATGAACTTTCAGATAATAAATATCAGGCCATCAATGAACGTTTTGATCTGATTCAAAAACAGATCAGTAGCATTTTAAACCAGAAAAAAATATCCAAAGATATCCGATTAATTATCCCACTTGAACATATTTATAAAGAAATGTCGGATATTGTAGGAAGTAAGATGTCGAATTTAGGTGAAATTCGTAATAAAATAAACTTAACTGTTCCTTCAGGTTTTGTGATTACTGCATCCGTATATGAACACTTTATGAGTGAAAATGACTTACAAACTGAAATCGATCAGCTTTTTATTGCAACAGATATCAATGATATGGAAGCGCTCTACAATTTAAGCGCAGAAATTCAAACCCAAATCATCAATGCGGATATTCCTCAATCAATATACGATGCTATTCAGAATGCCCTTGAAATCCTTAAAGAAAAGGAAGGAAAATCGGTTCAACTGGCGATGAGAAGCAGTGCCATTGGAGAAGATACGGCAGAAACTTCGTTTGCCGGGCAATACGATTCTCTGTTAAATGTATCAATAGAAAATGTTTGTGAGGCGTATAAAAAGATTGTTTCCAGTAAATATAGCGTACAAGCTATCAATTACAGGCTTGCAAAAGGTTTACGAGACGAAGACTTAGCCATGTGTGTTGGCTGTATTGTGATGGTCAATGCATCTTGTGGTGGCGTTATTTATACCCGAAATCCAGTTCATTTTGCAGATGATCGCATTTTTATTAATGCTGCATGGGGTCTTCCAAAGTCAATTGTAGATGGCGCGTCTATGTGTGATCTGTTTGTTATCTCTCGAAAACAACCCCTCAGTATTGAACTTGAACAAATTCATGAAAAAAATAAAAAAACAATTTTCGCTTCAACTGATGGTGTTTGTGAAGTCGATATAGAAGAGAAAGATCGTAACAGACCTTGTTTAACACATGAACAGGTAATTCAGTTAGCAGAAATGGCTATCACCATTGAATCCTACTATCAAAATCCACAGGATATTGAATGGGCAATAGATCAGAATGGAAATATTTATTGGCTGCAAGCCCGGCCATTAAAACACATGGATGCCGTACATGATCAATTTGCAGCTATGCCTTTGGATACAGAACATATTATTGCATATGGCGGTGTTACGGCAAGTCCGGGAGTCGCTTATGGGGCTGTGCAGCATGTTTCCAGCCGAAAAGATATCATTGATTTTCAAGAAGGTGCAATTCTTGTAATTGAACAGGCATTCCCCAGTTTTGCGTCATTATTAAGTAAAGCATCTGCTGTTATTTCTGAGCAGGGAAGCTTTGCAGGTCACTTGGCTAACGTAGCTCGTGAATTTCAAATTCCAGCTATTTTTGGACTAAAAGATATATATAAGCAGCTAAAATCAAATGAATACATCACCATTGATGCTGACAACAGAAGCATTTATCGAGGTAAGCAGGAATCGATATTGGCTTCTGCACATACTGAAAAAAAGAATCTGATGGTTGGAAGCCCTGTATTTGAGACACTAAAAACAATTAGTGATTACATCATTTCTCTGAATTTATTAGACCCGGATTCAAGTCACTTTGCTCCAGAATACTGCCAAACATATCATGATATAACACGATTTTCACATGAAAAAGCTGTATATGAAATGTTTAATTTTGGAAAAGAACATCAGTTTTCAGAGCGATCAAGCAAGCAGTTGTTTTATAAAGTCCCCATGCAATGGTGGATATTAAACCTTGATGATGGATTTAAACAAGAAGTGACGAAAAAATACGTAACTATAGATAATATTGCGTCTATACCTATGTTAGCCTTATGGGAAGGTATTCTTGCGATTCCTTGGGAAGGCCCGCCGCCAATAGATGGTAAAGGCTTTGCATCCATTATGTTTCAGGCAACAACCAACACAGCGTTAAATACAGGAACTCAATCCAAATATAACGATCGCAATTATTTTATGATTTCAAAACAATTTTGTAGTTTAAGTTCTCGGTTAGGGTTTCATTTTTCAACTTTAGAAGCCCTTGTCAGTGACCGAACATCGGAAAATTATGTTACATATCGGTTTAAGGGTGGAGCGGCTGATTATCAACGCAGACTTAAACGGGTTGCATTTATTGGTGATATTATTGAGGCCTACGGATTTAAAGTCGATATTAAAGAAGATTCATTATCTGCCCGTGTAGAAGGTAAAGACCAAGAATTCATGAAAGAACGTTTAAAAATTCTCGGCTATTTGACAATGCACACACGGCAACTCGACATGATTATGACTAATCCGTCTCTCGTTGAGTATTACAATACCAAAATTCATAAAGATATAGCTAAAGTGCTTGCAAAGGAAAATAATGAACCAATGTCATCGTAACTTTTGTTTTATCTCAGGGAATAACTGTTTTTACCTGATATAAAATCTGTCGTCCTTTGACTGTCCATAATTCAATATCCATCAGCCCATCCTGATTAAAATCATCTAGCTTAACAGCAACCCTGTTTTCATCCGCATTCGCCCAAAACCAGAACAGATCATCA
>PDZT01000138.1 GCA_002753105.1 Deltaproteobacteria bacterium YD0425bin50
GATAGCAATAGATTTTTATAGAAAACTGGCGAGAAAACCCCGCCCCTTGTGGGTGGGGATGAATCGCCTTTTCCAGTTGGCTTTTTAGTCTGAGCGATAGCGAAGGCAAAAAACGACTGGAAAACCACTGTTGACAGTAAAAATCAGCTCCTTGACTTCTGCTCATCGATATATCTTTGAATTGTTTCACTCGTTACAGTTCCCGCCGTTCCGACATAATAACCTTTGCTCCATAAACCAGATACCCAGAACTTTTTAGCTTTCAACATTATGAAATTTAATATCTGAAAGACGTTGCTCCCGAAGGATCTCTTGTCACCGACGACAGTTGCATAGGACTTGTGGAGCATCCTATGGTGTCATGACCTAAACAACTTCTGCTACTCATTATAGCCCTCCTAATCAACCTGAGACTTGGTTATTCACCAAGCCTCACCCCTTGTGGGTGAGGTGATTGACGCTTAGAAACGAATTCTCCCGCAACAATTTTTATATGATTTCCCACTATTACACGGACAAGGTTCATTTGAATTAATTTTTGACGTATTAATAAGACGGAATCCATTAGAAAATACTTTTACAGCGCCTCCAGCTTTTTTTACTACAAGTCTTTGTTCTTCTGGATATTCATCATCATCATCAAAAAAATCCATATCTGGATATAGCATGTCTTGTGAATAACTGATTAAAGCAAAGGACATAAATACAATCGACAGAACAAGTGCTGTGCCAATAGTCAACAAAGATGCCTGATAAAATGTGAGTGGCAATAATCGATAAATCATATAACTAATAGACGAAAAAAGGGCAATGGTAAAGCATATCGAAATGATAAAAATCAATACAAGTAAAAAACATTTTAAAATTAAACGAAACATGTCTGATCCTTTTTGGTAATTCTCATGATGAAAATGAAATTAAACTAAGTACTTTTTGAGGCCCTAAGGCTTTGATAAATGTCGCAAGTCGTGGACCTGTTGTATTATTAATTAACAATTCGTAAATAATTGAAAAAAAACGGCGTTGCCGAATCTTGCTTTCTTCTTCAGGTAACGTATCATCCATAGGAATCGCGTACAACAGAACCGTTAATTCTTCAAAAGTCATGTCTTTTTGAGCCATCTGTTCACGTAAACCCGCGATCCATTTTTTCTCTTGTTCGTTAAGTTGTGAATAAAATGAGTGATTTGGTTGGTCTAACAGAGTGATTATATTTTCTGGGGAATAATTATTCAACCAATATTCTGCTTTATTTAAACGTTCTTCAAATTCATTTGCATGATAATCTGTGCCTAAACGTTGAAATATTTCTTCTAGAACCTTCATGTTGCCTTTAATAATGGTTGAAAAAGTAGCAAGTTGACGAAAAGGAACGGTAGCCACATTTCGTCCGGGTATGGTACAAAATTTCATAATTTCCTGATGTTGAACAGTTGCTTTTCCCAGTCTAAAATCGTTCAATATCCGATCAAATTCATCATATTGCCGTAACACATCCTCATCAAGACTGATATTAAATGCTTTATTG
Organism: Deltaproteobacteria bacterium YD0425bin50; assembly: GCA_002753105.1. Lineage (GTDB taxonomy): Bacteria > Desulfobacterota > Desulfobacteria > Desulfobacterales > YD0425bin50 > YD0425bin50. The sequence continues at coordinate 1,529 of PDZT01000138.1, forward strand.
GGCGCAAATTTTGCGAAAAACCATAAAATCATTTCTGGGGGATATATTTTTAATATGTCTTTGGGTGTAATCAGCACACCACTTGAGCTTGACATTTTGGATGTAGCGCCAGATATTCCAACAAATTCATACCCTAAAAATTTAGGTGCCGTGTAATTAAAAATTTCTTTTGCAATACGTTTTGACACATAATAACTGCCACCCGGTGTCGCATGATCTCTTCCACCCGGTTCAAAATCAACTTTTTCATATAGCCACCGCATTGGCCAATCGATTTTCCATGGTAATTTACAATGATGAGAGGTTCGGATATCAATTTGATCTTGATGGCCACATTGGCACCGATACGCAACCACTGTGCCGTCATCAGATACATGGTCTATGGTATTATTATCCGTTCCACACGACGTACAATACACTGCAATTGGATAGTATTTTTCTTTTTCCTGTTCGGATGCTTCCTGAGATCGAAAACCTGATAATATGTCATAAATATGTTTTCGTTTTTGTAATGCAAGTATGATCCATTCTGTGTAAAGGCCTTTCGTATAGGCTTCGGTTTGAGATCGAAATTGCATATTAATTCCGAATTCCTGAACAGATGCTTCAAATTCCGACGCAAAATGTGCTGCATAAGAGGAATGACATCCGAAGGGATCAGGGACACTTGTATATGGCCGTCCAAGATAGTGTTCAAAAGATGACGGGACATTCACAGGAACTTTTCGGAATCGATCATAATCATCCCAAGAAAACAATAGCGTCACCTGTTTCCCAAGATCATTGAGTGACCGTGACACAAAAAAGGCTGTTGCAACATCACGGAAATTACCAATATGTACAGCACCTGAAGGACTAATCCCGGCAGCACAAATATAGGTCTGTTTGTCGGAACGCTCCTGAACAATTTCTTTCGCAATCTTATCTGCCCAATGCATAATTTTTTTACTCCATTTAACGTTTCTATTGGGTGTAAATCAAGGATGTTGGTATCTATAGATGTTCAGATAAATAATTTCACTGCGTTATCAGTCGGAGATATACTAAACTGTATTATCTCCTCCCTCTAGCCTTGTGCAATTAATTATCTGAACATCTATAAGATATTAAGATATCTTGACAACTTCATATAAACAATCTTTATATATAAATAGGTATTGCATACTCTAATTATTCATTTCGGTCAATTTACTTCATTAAATTTGTAAAAGAAAAAGTGAGTTACTATGACATCGAACTCAAATCAAAGAAAATACATACGAATTCAACCGTCATCTGAGTACCCCATACCCATTCACATCAATGGTACAAATTTTTTTGATATTTTGGTTGCTGTTGATATTTCTGTAGGTGGAGTGGGAATTATTGTCCCTCACCTGTTCGATGGCTGTCAAATAAACGAACTCGTCACTTTAGTCATAACGATCCCCTACCCTACTAAAAAAAGCTTTATTGTCAAAGGGATTATTCGTCATGTCAAAGGTACGCGTTTTGGAGTTCAATTTGTCAATTTGGAAGCAAAACATAAGAGTTATATTCGAAAGTATATTTCATTTCATCTTAACCAAATATCTATCTGGAAAAAAGTTAAATTCCTGCTGCATTTGATATAAATTTTTAGTTGTAGGGGCGAATCTTGTGTTCGCCCTCCAAAAAGGCGATGACAAGCATCGCCCCCACACTATTGGCCGAAACGAAGATCAATTCCAGCTTTTTTTTGTAGAATTTTTTTTAGGAATATAGCGATTAATATCTGAAACAAGACGATTCAACTGTTTTAACATGTGTGAGTTTCCTCTATTTGCATAGCGAATACAGATATAATGATCGATAATATCACTCATCTTACTTTTAAAATGTTCATCTTCTGTAGTTATACTGTTCATATAGTCCAATGGCCCTTGTGAAAGTGATTTCACATACCCTGCCTTAGCCATTTTATGACAAAATTTTAAATATATCTTTTGCACTTTCTCTGGATATGCCACAGGCCTTGACTGATTAATAATCATATAGAAAGCACTAAACAAAAGAATCAACATACATGCCAAACCAAGTACCTGTATCGCTCCTTTCCATGTGCCTGTTTGAATACCAAGTTGCTTCAGTAACTGAAGTTGCTCTATGTAAGAATATCCCATAACCCATTGTTCCCATTGATTATTAATCATTCCCCATGCAAAACGGACTTTATTGGCAAAATCAGATACCGATTTCCATCGACGCAATGAAAAAAAACCATATATCTTGTCTGGTTCAAGCACAGCATCCACTCCGCGCTGAATTCGTTCTGGAACAACATAAGCAGTTGGGTCTATCCGAACCCACCCCCGACCCTTGAGCCATACTTCAACCCAAACATGTGCATCAGATTGTCTAATGATAAGATATTGATCATATGGATTAATTTCGCCTCCTTGGTATCCCCCTACAATCCGGCTTGGAATTCCAGACGCTCGCATTAAAAAAGTAAATGCAGAAGCATAATGCTCACAAAATCCCTGACGTGTTCTAAATAAAAAATCATCGATTAGATCATCTTTTAACATTGGAGGGTCAAGTGTATATACAAAATTTTCACGTACAAACATATCCAATGCTGATTGAATAATCTGATCAGGAGATTCTGATCTTTTTTTCAATTCTTCAGCCATTGCTCTGGCTTTTGGATTTCCATCTGCAGGCAGTTTTAATGATTTCGTATCCCAAGTTTGAAATACATCACCCTGAATACTTAAATACGATACGGCGCGAAATCGTTTTTTTTGATAAATATTATGGTATGATCGTAGGGTATGATCATCTAATATTTTTGCCCAGTTCGGACCTGATACCGGTACATCTAAAGCAAAAACCCATTTTTTCCCATGCGGTTCAAGAATAACTTCATAGTCAACAGGATTTTCTCCTTCAATTTTACCATGACTTACCCGCTCACTATTTTCATAAATCCAATTGTCGCCCGTAAAATAATCAAAAATAATCCCCCTCCAATATAAGTTTTCTGGAGCTGGGATTGGCCCATTAAATTTGACTTTAAACGCTGTTGCTTCTCGTTGTATGAGTCGAGACATTTTTCCCAATTCAAGACGATCCGAAAAACCCGTTGTTTCTCTTGCCATCAATCCAGTTACCCAGAAGCTGTTTTGAATACGGGGAAACAAGAAAAAAGAAATCAACATGACGGGAACGGACTGAATTAACAACCAGAAAGAAAGCCGAAAATAATTTAGTATTCCATCTTTGGGTTGATGAAGTTTGATCAATACTGACGTTGTTATAAATACTGAAAAAAACATATATAACGTCATGGATAGGTTCTCAAAAGTAAACAGACTGGCAATAACACAAAAATAAGCAAGGAAAACGGCAATGATTCGATCTCTATGGGTTTGAATTTCCAATGGCTTTAAACCTGCCATTATAGCTAATAACGCCATATAGTCCTGACCATCAAATCGGATTCCAGAACTTGCAAGCCAACAGATCATTCCAAACGCAAATAAGATATGGCGCATAATAAAATTGGGTAGTCGCCATTGCTTTTTTTGTCCGATATAGACATAGCCCCACATGACCAAAACCCACACTTTGATCCATATTGGCAAAATAAACAATAATGGCAAAATCGCAACCAGCAGCGCGACAATAATATAGTAAAGAATGATTTCGGATGAATCATATTGATTTCCGGAAATGGTTTTGGCTGAGTTATCTGTGCTCGACATCGAGTTTATATTCGACTTGTTCCACAATGCTTTGCGAAAAGTCATGTTTAAAAAATTACTGTAATTCATGAAAAATGCACTTTATTTATACCATTGGAGATTGAAGACCATGTAATGCTAATGCCTTTAAACATTTATGTTGATGGGCATCTCCTCGATCTGGCGATAATTCACTATCAGGTAATCTTAAGCCATAGGCCAGATTCAAACGAGCGGATTTTTGAACCCAATCACATAGTTTTGATAACTTACGTTCAGTATCCTGATCAGGAATATTCATAAAATCCAGTATAACGGATGTCCCTATCTGTCCATCAAATACTTTTACAAAGAGTCCTTGGCCTCGTGAATATCCTTTCCAGTAAATCCTATTTAGTGGATCACCCGGTTGATAGGATTTTAAACCTTGAAAATCATCTACTCCTATGGATATCAATTTATCTTTTTGATTTTGGTTTTTTTGAATCCATAAGGGTTTAAATTCGGTAGGAATTGGATTTGGATAAACAATACATCCGTCTTTTATCTCAAGCGTTGTCCATGCCCAAAACAAGCCCAATGGAAACACTGTTGAAATCCGAATGTATTTTGGAATCAATACACCTCGATATTGTGTATCTATCCCTATGTAAATGACATGACTGGTATTGTCTAAAATATGAATAACCTGCTCATCCCCATTGGCCATACGAACATTCAGAGAATACCGATTTGTCCGTTTCATTTTCACATGAAGTTCAAATATCGCCTTTTGACCTGCAAACACAGATGTCGAACGGATCGATGCAAAGGTTAATCCAGAAAGATTATAATGCGTATAAAACATGGATACAAGGGTTAAACTACCCAAAAAGAACGTTAATAAAAATCCAAGATTATTATCATAGTTCATTGACCCGATTAACATGCCTATCAGTATAACAATAAACAGTAAGCCATAACGCGTAGGAATGATATAAATATTTCTGTGATTTAATGTTACAGGCAAGGCATTCATTATTTCTACCCAAAACGTTACACTCGGAGCTACATAGATATGTTGGCCTTGATCTTTGTTTCGGCCACAATGTAGGGGCGATGCTTGTCATCGCCCTTTTGGAGGGCGAACACAAGGTTCGCCCCTACAATTCTGTCACGGCAACGAATCATGTCTGGCCGAAACGATGATCAAGGCCGATATGTTGTCATGTAAGTAAAAAATTAATTACAAATAGTTTCACGATTTAATTGAGGCAATTTTTCAATAAGCGTTTTTACCTCTGAATCTTCTTCAAGCCAGTGCCGTAAATTCCCAAGCATTGATGATACAAAAGGATTGTCCGGTTTACTATTAATGGAATAATTCACCCATAGCCCGTCTTTTCGGGATATAATTAACCCTGCATCTTCAAGTATTTTTAAATGCTTAGAAACCGTTGGCTGAGCAAGCCCTAAGCCTGTTTGAATTTCACACACGCACAATTCCCGATGTTGTAACATTTTTACTATTTTTAGACGATTTTTATCTGAAAGCGCTTTCATGAGTTTTAAAAAAGTTTTCATGGACAATCCTTACCAAAAAAGATCAATTCTCATTTCGAAACAGATTTGATCGAAATGAGAATGAACCTGAAATAAACCCAAATTATTCACTCAAAATATCTCATAATTTTATATCCAGCATCTTGAAGATACTTATCTTTTTGGATCAATTTTAGGTCTGAATTGACCATGTCTTTAATCAAGGCTTTTAAGTTGTATTTAGGCGTCCATCCTAATTTGAGTTTCGCTTTTGTTGAATCTCCGACGAGCATTTCAACTTCAGTAGGTCTAAAATAGTGTGGATCAACAACAACAACTTCTTTGCCAATATCCAATTGATATTCTGAACAATGACATTGCTTAACATAGCCTTTTTCATTCACGCCCGTACCTTGAAATTCAACTTCAATCCCAATTTCTTCAAAAGCCATTTGAACAAACGTTCTCACCTCAGTGGTAATTCCAGTTGCAATAATAAAATCATCAGGCTTTTCTTGTTGTAACATCAAGTACATGGCTTCTACATAGTCTTTAGCATGTCCCCAATCTCTTTTTGCAGATAGATTTCCTAAAAAAAGAGTATCTTGAAGTCCCAATGCGATTTTGGAAACGCCTCTTGTTATTTTTCTGGTAACAAATGTTTCTCCTCGAATGGGGCTTTCATGATTAAACAAAATGCCATTGCAGCAAAACATATTATACGCTTCACGATAATTCACTACAATCCAATAGGCATAGAGCTTTGCTACTGCATATGGACTCCTCGGATAAAATGGAGTGGATTCAGTCTGTGGTATTTGTTGTACTTTTCCAAAAAGTTCACTTGTGCTTGCCTGATAAATTCTTGTTTTTTGAATAAGTCCCAGCAACCTGACTGCTTCTAAAATTCTTAATGTACCCAAACCATCTGCATTAGCAGTGTATTCAGGTGTTTCAAATGATACCTGCACATGACTTTGTGCAGCTAAATTGTATATTTCATCCGGTTGCACTTCCTGAATAATCCGAATTAAATTGGTTGAATCTGTAACATCACCATAATGAAGACGAAATCGAACATTTTCTTCATGAGGGTCTTGATATAGATGATCAATTCGATCTGTATTAAACAATGAACTCCGGCGTTTAATGCCATGAACAAAATAGCCTTTTTGAAGTAGAAAATCGGCTAAAAAAGCGCCATCCTGTCCAGTAATTCCTGTAATCAATGCGGTTTTCATATATTTCCTAAACGATTTCAGTGATGTATCGCTAACCATAAATCAAATCACGTTGCGATACATCTTGTATTCTAATTAAACTAGACCCATGTAATAAATCCAGGCGTACATTTTACCCAATCATCACCCCGTGGGGTAACACGAATAGTAAAACCAAATCGACCTGAAGCTTCGCATGAAACATCCGTTGAATAGAGATAGACTCCATTTCCTCTATTTTCAACAGGTTGCATTTGGTATAACATCGTTTTTTCAAGATATTCAACGGATCTAACCTTTCCCTTAAAAAACTCTACATCTACTTCTTCTGGTTTCAATCCTCCTAAATGGACTATCACATTCACCGTAAATGAATCTCCAACACGGTATGGGCCTTTGGAGGTGGATGCTGGAATTTCTAATTGGATGCCTTTCCACAATTCATGTAACCGTTTGTACTGGAGACTATGTTTTTTCGCTTTTTCAGCATTATTTTCGACTAACTCATTTAACTGAGCTATGCAGGGTAAATAATACTTTTCTCTATATTCTCGCAGCATACGATTGCTACTAAATCTTGACATGACCATTTTCATAGACGCTTTCATCATTTCAACCCAGCGATCCGGTATATCACCGCTTTTTCTTTCATAAAAACAGGGAACAACTTCATTTTCAAGCACATTAAATAAAGCCTCGCTTTCAACGTCATCTTGGTATGCTGGATCTGCAAAATCTTCAACATGTTTGATTTCCCAACCCAGTTCAGGCGCATATCCTTCACACCACCATCCATCCAAAATACTGACGTTTAAAACGCCATTCATTGCTGCTTTCATTCCTGAAGTTCCACAAGCTTCATAAGGCCGTCGGGGATTATTTAACCAGATATCAGCACCATGAACGAGATGACGTGCAAGGTGAATATCATAATTTTCTAAAAAGACAAAACGTTTACGAATATTGGGTTTTCGTGCAAATTCAATAAGTCGTTTGATCAGCTCTTTGCCTTCGTGATCTTTGGGATGCGCCTTACCTGCAAAAATGAATTGGACTGGCCGCTCTTCATTGGTAATAATGGCTTCAATACGTTTTAAATCATGCAAAATCAAATTCGCTCGTTTATATGTGGCAAATCTTCTTGCAAATGCAATGGTTAAAACACCTTGATCCAAAACCGTTTCCGCGTCTTTAAGCATTTCTTTAGGGGCATTACGCCGCTCATACTGCATGAGCATCAGTTTTCGACATGTTCGGATGAGCCGGGACCGATTCATTTCATGCGCACGCCATAATTCTTCGCTGTAAATACCATCGATGCGTTTAACAATATCATCATCATGCGTTTTTAAATGCCAATCGGGCCCAAGATAACGGTCAAATAATACAGAATTTTCATGAGATAACCATGTCGGAATATGAATGCCATTGGTTACATAAGATATTGGAATTTCTTCTACAGGTCTTCCGGGCCACACATGCGCCCACATTTTACGTGCTACTTTTCCATGCAATTCACTAACGCCATTACAATACTGTGCA
>PDZT01000139.1 GCA_002753105.1 Deltaproteobacteria bacterium YD0425bin50
CCTGTACATTGAATTGTTGATTGATGACTTCAATGCCTTCACTATACAGCGCCTTATTGATAATCAAGTATTTTTATTGAGTCTTCGGAGAAAAAAACCATGTCAGATAAGATAAGACAGGATGCATTTCAAAAACGAATGAAACGAACTGTTATTGCGCGTCAACATAATTTTTTTGCTGTTGTTTCTCCCGGTTTTTTAGATGTATGCTATTCAGAACTCTGTCGTATTCAAAACCCTCCGATTGAACAGATTGAAAAAAGCACTGGCGGTGTTTCATTTGTTGGCTATTTACATGATGCCTATTATCTAAACCTGATGAGTCGAACTGCAACTCGCATTCTCATGCGCATTGCTGAATTTAAAGCCGTCCATTTTAAAGAGCTTGAACACAAATTATCAGATATCCCTTGGGAATACTTTCTCATTTCTTCAAATCCGTTATACATAAGGATACATGTCAGTACAAGCAAGTCAAAACTCTATCATAAATCAGCTATTGCTGAACGAATTTATTCAAGTATTGCAGCTCGTTTTTTATCCTTATCTCATCAATCCACCAATGAATCCATCCAGACAAATTCGTTTACTACGTATCAGAATATTTTTGGCCGTATGGTTAATGACCGATTCACGTTATCGATCGATACTAGTGGCGATTTGCTCTATAAACGAGGCATAAAGCGTTTTGTTGGTAAAGCGCCTTTACGTGAAACCACTGCTGCGGCTATTTTATATAAAGCAGGATATACTCCCGGTATGCCTTTAATCGATCCAATGTGTGGTTCTGGCACCTTTTCCATTGAAGCAGCCATGATTTCAAAATCAATTCCTCCCGGATGGTTCAGAAATTTTGCATTTATGCAATGGCCATGTTTCAGAGAAAAAAGATGGCAATACCTAAAACGTGTTGCCGGAGAAAACAGGATTCGTTTTACCCGTCCACATATAGTTTCACTAGATATAGATGAACTAGCCAGTAATATATTAAAACAAACTATACTTGATTTTTCATTATCTGATGTTATCCAAGTGATTCATGATGATTTTTTTAACATCTCTCCAAGGGATTTTTTTGATAAGCCCGGACTCGTCATGATCAATCCACCCTATGGTATTCGTTTAAAAGAACATGCTGATATGAATGCGTTTATTACTTCAGTGGGGAATCGTCTGGTGAGCCATTATCATGGATGGCGGGCAGCTCTTATTTTACCAAGACATATGTCATCCCCAATCACATCCCCTCACCATGTATTTCCTTTTGTACATGGTGGATTGGATATGAATCTCGTTTGTTTTAAGATTCAATGATATTTTCTTAATTTTTTTTAGTTATAGGTTATTTCTGACTGCACCACGTCATTAAATGCAGAACTGTTTTCAGCGAGTGAGCAGCAAAGCGATGCGATGACCAAATAGTAGTAGTTTACACAACCTTGTTTGTTCAAGGCAAAAAAAAACGCCAGAGTGGCTGCAACTGTGAGGAAGTATCCGACCTGGCACTTATTTGATCTAAGAAAAGCAAGCACCATAACGATGATTGATGCTACAAAAGGGATCCAAATCCAACGTGTAGGATTTGCCGGGTTGATCCAGACAAGAAAACTGAGGGAGTCAGTCCTGAATGGCTGATGGAACTGTAAAACGATAACGCTCTCCCAAAACGCCTTTGGATCCCACAAAAAAAATGGCAGTGTAATTATGAGCCCTGTTAACGAGGCTTGCCATATAAAATAAAAAATCTGCCTGAGAGAGTATGGTCGATCAAGTAATAGCAAAGCCGCTGGTGCAGTCAATACCATATATTGCTTCGACACTATCAGTAAACCGACTATAAATGGAAGTAATTTTTTTGCACGACAATGACAGAACCATACTAAAGACAGCAGAAAAACACTATAACTTTCTGTCCATGCAAGCATGACCATAAGAGGGAAAAAAGGGTTTACAAGCAGAAGTGCCGCGGCGGCCGTTCCAATCCGACCGGGTTTAGCGTATGAAATTAGCATAGATGATAGGATTATAGCGATTAGTCCTGCGTAACGGATATCACCCATCAGATGTCCTAATATATTGAACATTAGGGTAACGGGCATATAAGGGTATCCAAACTGTAAAACACCGTTGACGCTTACGCCTTGCCCATAAAATATGGCGGAATAGTTGGGAGGATAAGGATCAGGGAACTGAATCGTGTAAGGATTGATCCCCTGTAGCAACGCAGCAGATGAATCCTGTTGAAACATAAGGACATCGATTCCCGGTTTTGGCAAAGCTTCAATTAAGGTTATACCTAACACCGTCTGAACGCATATAAGCAAAGGCAATATCATGCTTCCAAGCCATGGTGTAGAGGCACAGAGCATACCGGAGAGAACAGCATCTGCAGATAAGGATCCCATGATTAGAGTAAAGGTTAACTGCCGATCTATCGTAATATTTAAATGCAACGGATTGATAAGTAACTGACATATTTGTACAGTCATCGCCACTGAAATCATGCCATAAACGGGATGTATATTGAAGATTCTGTAGTCTGGAAGAGTCCTTGCTCCGATTGCACCCAAGATACAAATCAGTGCGAAAGCAAGCCAAACAAACGTAGATAAAGAAAGCGTCCCTATGCCGCTTTCAATGGCCAACACCAAGGTTACTATAGCCATTAGTTGAAAAGAGACTTGTGGCCAATTGGATTGTGAAAAGCCGTTTCGTGTAGATGTAGATGATATATCCTGTACATTTTTGAACAGTAATGACATTTGGTTTCCTTTGGCTAATCAACAGTTATTTATGTATTTCCTCGCTATCAGTTACTGGCGCTCTCAATCCGGTTGCTCCAGAGATGATCTGATTGGCTTTAATTAATGGCTTCACAGTTTGTTTAGGATGGCACACGACTAAAAATTGGAATGCAAACATACAAGGCCATAGATGGGCGAGAAAAGAACTTACCATCGATAACAGCCGACTTAGTTTGCCTTGCATCACGGCATCGAAAGGAACGGCAACAGGAAATACCTTTTCGATAAAATAGCCGCAGTCTTGAAGCATGCGAAGAAGCGTGTTTCGAGTGAATAGCCTCTTGTGGGTAATATCAAGGATACCACGTTCTGCATAATTAAAACGACCGAATAACAAATTAAGCCTTATGGTAAAAAAGGCTACGTTTGGGGTTGACAGGATGATGATGGGGGATTTGCGTTTTTTCTCTGTCAGATATCCTTGATTTCGCAATTCGATTAATAGCTTCTCAGGATTTGAGAGATGCTCGATAATATCTAGTAAAAGTATAATATCAAAATGAAAGGCATTCTGCGGGAGAGGGTCTTTTTCAAAATCCAGTTTTTGGAAACCAGATACCGTATCAGGAAGCGGATCCACTAAATCTAGGCCGATAACCTCCGCTCCGAGTTCACGACACCTTTTGGCAACAAAACCTGGTCCACTTCCGATATCAAGGATCCGCTGCGGTTGATATTGCCTAACAAGACTTAAGGCAATTTTATGCGTTGAGTATGCCATAAACGCCTTTTCTCTGTATCGTAGCGCTTCTGGTCGGCGATACTTTAAATCACACAACATTCCAAATTGATGCATTTTGAACCTGATTGTACTATCCAGAATATCTCTAGTGGACTGTATAGAGTTTATCCATGGAATCGAACAAGCATCTTCGAAAGTAATGTCTATTTCCTCGATTTTTGCTTCGATATGGAAAGCCTGCAAAAGGATCTCCGTTCCGAAGTGTGACTTGTTGGTGTTAATTTCGAAGGGAACCTTACGAAGAAATGAGGTTGCATAGCCGCGATATTCAGACTGGTAGTCCATTATTGTTCGGTTAGTCAGCGCGTTTTGAACGGCAATTAGAGCCAAATATCGCAACCGTTTGGATCGTGATATTTTTCTGGTTAATGGCGATTTGAGCCATTTCAATCTTGATCCTAAAATTACATCAGAGTCGGTTGCATACCACTTTTCGATGAACCGTGGTATTAGTTCTGGTGGATGCCAACCGTCAGCGAAAAGATTAATGATAAAAGCAAAGCCTTTTTCAATGGCGAAGCGATACCCAAATTTTTGAATCTCACCGAATCCATTCTCCTGCATACTTCTCATTATCATAACATTAGTATAGTTCAAATTAGATAAATCTTCAGCTTCGCTAACTCCGGTACTCACTATCAGAATATCGATTTGCGGATTGCTAAAAATACTTTCAGGAAAACGTTTTAAAAATGTTTCCATATGGTTTCCCAATTGATAGGTAACGATAAAGATAAGAATGCGGTCGTTTCTCGTGCTTGGGGATTTCATCTAAAACCTATAGTTGTTATTGAATTTTTTTTCTTATAGACTTTCAGATAAATAATTTCACGGCGTTATCGGTCGGAGATATACTAAAATGTATTATCTCCTCCCTCTAGCCTTGTGAAATGAATTATCTGAAAGTCTATAGATTTCTTTAGTCCAAAATTTCGACAATAATAAAACTTGTATTGTCTTTATAACCACGATCAGCGATATTTTGTAAGAGCAGCGGCGCATTTTGAATTGGGTTGGGCATTAAGATGTTATATATCTCTTCATCACGCAATACATCGTTTACCCCATCTGAACAAAGCAAATAATACAGTGGCGGTTTACATATCTCTTTAAATAATGTAACTTCAAATTTATCCCAAAGGTCTGAAAAAATTGGGCCCATACCAAAATGGATAATATTTTTTGCTGGATGAACAAAGGCTTCTTCCTGATTAATGATACCCGTATCCAGAAGACGCTGAACAAAAGAATGATCATGAGAAATATAACGAATACCTTGTTTGTCAAGCCTGTATATACGGCTATCTCCTACATTAAAGACCATGATAGAACGTTTTTGGTAGATCAAACCAGCCAATGTTGTGCCAGATTCTGGGAGCAGACACGATTCAGTTTGTTTTTGAATCGTCTTGAGCGTGTCGGTTAAGTAGGTTTCAGTTGTTTGAGTTACCAAACGAAACAGATTGAGTAACTGTTCAGAAACAAAAAAACTTGCCTGCTCACCTGCTTTTAATCCGCCCATCCCATCACATATTGCAACCAATAAAAAATCTTTTTTTATATCGAGTTCATTCTGGCATATATAATTCTCCTGATAAATTTTCCCATTTACCAAAAGACAATCTTCCTGATTGGATCTAGGACCACGAGTCATTGCATAAAACAGGTTCAGCTTTCTGTTTTTCTGTTTAGGCAAGAATAGGTTGACAATAGGTTTGAACATAGATGGGGCGCCCTTTCATGGGTTTTATTTTCTTCTCAACACAATTGTTCCGGAGTAAATGCAACAACATCATCTATACAATTTGTATTGGCTATAAGCATGATTAGCCTGTCTATTCCTAAAGCAGCTCCTGCTGCTTTAGGAATAGACCCTAGTGCGGACAAAAAATGTTTAGGTAATGGGTAGATTACTTTATTTGCATCAATGCGGCGTTGACATTCATGGTTAAACCGTATGTGTTGCTGTTCCGGGTCTGTCAGTTCTGTGAACGTATTGCACAGTTCTATGCCAGCAATATAAAGCTCAAACCGTTCTACAACAGATGGATTATCTGCTTTTGCTTTTGCATTGGAACCTTGTGAAATAGGATAATCATACAAAAATACAGGAACATCAAATCCTAAATTCGGTTCAATTTCCATTGCGATCATCTCATCCACTGCATTGGCTTCCAATGCCTGAACTAATGACATCGATGCATAACAATCAAAAGCAGCTTCAACAGTCAGCCGTTCCCATGGTTTAAGTATATTTATAGAATTATCCTGATATATCAATGGGTCATTAGACTGAATTTGATGAACAACATAGCGGATCAATGCCTCACACTCATCCATAAAATCTATATAATGCTGGCCTTGCGCATACCATTCCAATAACGTAAATTCAGGTAAATGTCTTTTTCCACGTTCATTTTTTCTAAAACATTTTGCAAGTTGGAATATGCGTTCATATCCTTGGCTAAGCAATACCTTCATACATATTTCTGGCGATGGTTGTAAATACCAATTTTCTGACAAAAAGGCATCAATATGTGCTTCAGGCACAACCGATGGAACACGAATAGGGGTTTCAACTTCAAGATATCCTCTTTGAGCAAAAAACAAGCGGACGGATTCCATCACTTTTGCCCGCATTACCAAATTCTTTTTGGGAGTAGTTGAAAACACCATCTGCCTTTGTGCCTGAGTAGTTACCGTTTATGTTTGGTCAGGTATTGATCTGTAGTTCGATTCTGTAAAATAATCGCATCAAATGAGTCTTTACTAGCCTTGTCATACCACTGCAATGCCTGATCAGAACATGCCTGACATGCATGTTTGGGAATATGGATTGCAAGTACATGATACCCGCCATCTGAAGACGAATCAATTAGTAAAGCACCTGCACAATCCATACATCCACGTATTTTTTCCTGTTGAAATTCACTTATTCCAGAAGTGTCATAATAAATATGACGTTGTCTTTCATAAATTTTACCGGATTGCTGATGTTGCGCTTTTAAAGTGTCCCGATTTTTCCAATACTCCATAACAGTCTGAGCTGTTTTTTCAATGGTTCGTGTGATTTCTTTAGGTTGAGCAAGCCGTTCTTTGACATAATCCGGCTCTTTTACTGCGCTGAAATCCATACCCGCCAGAGCTAAAATGATTCCAACATTAACATAGGGCAACGCACCTTCAATGGAATACCCCCCTTCAAGCACTGCAATATCCGGCTTGAGTATCGATGTCATGTTTGCATAACCCTGAGCAGAAAAGTTCATATTGGTAATCGGGTCTGTAAAATGATTATCCTGACCTGCGGAATTGATAATCACGTCTGGTTTAAACTCTTCTAAAATCGGCATAACCACATGGTTTATTACATAAAGATAACCTTCTTCAGACGTTCTTGGCGGAAGAGGGATATTTAGCGTGGTGCCTAATGCATTAGGGCCGCCCAGTTCATAAGGAAAGCCAGAACCCGGATACAGCGTTCTTCCATCCTGATGAATGGAAATAAACAGCGTATTTGGATCATGCCAATAAATATCCTGTGTACCATCTCCATGATGACAGTCTGTGTCAACAATAGCAACTTTTCGAATGGAATAAGCTTCACGAAGATATTCAATCATAATCGCTTCAATATTCACATTACAAAATCCTCTGCTTCCATGAACCATTCTCATCGCATGATGTCCGGGAGGCCGAACCAGTGCGAATCCTCTTTCAATTTCTTTGTTCATTACCGCTTTTGCAATGGTTTGCGCGCCGCCTGCACTAATATAATGAGACTGAGTCATCACATTTGCAACATTTGGCACACAAAAATGAACCCGCTGGATATCCTTATCCTCTACAACGCCTGCTTTATATTCTACAATACCATCAATATCAAAAAGTCCTTCTTCAAAAACCTGATCCTGAGTATAAAGCAGCCGTTCTTCACGTTCTGGATGGGTTGGATCAATAGCCCAGTCAAATGCTGGAAAAAATACAAGTCCAATTCGTTTTTTCGTGTTCGGTGTTATCATGGTATCTCCGTATTGATCGAGTCTAACGGGAGTTAATTAAACGTTCATATCCTTTTAATAGTCCCGGTTTAATTTGCGCTTTCATGCGCATATTTTTTCCAATGGTACGAAACCCTCTAACCATATTAAATTGTAAATCCTCGAGAATCTCAATTTGAAAATCATCCATATTCGCACCGCTGTTAATGGCTTTTGTTTTTAAAATTTCCTGTGCTTTTTTCTGCATGTCAAATTTTGAAAAATTTTGCGGAATGGATTCATAATAATTCTCTTCAGGAATCGTAAAAATTCCTTTGGATGTATCAGCAAACAAATTGATTTCACTTGTGGGTCTTGCCAATGCAGCTCCAATGGCATTTGCCACATGATGATGTGGGACTGCGTTGACTTTATAATGCGATAATTCCTGCAGCATAGGCGCAAAATGAGCTGCAGGTGTACCTAGAATCACAATAGATTTGGGAGATATAGTATAGCCCTCCAACAATTCATGTACAGTATATACAGGCTTCATATTTAACCTTTGAACCATTGCATTGGCTTCCTGTAGAATTATTTCGCACGTTTTTTTAAAAATCAATTGTGCAGTTGTCTTGATATCTGTGCCCATTACATCAGCAATCATTTGGATACCCGCATACGATTTATCAGTATTTCCTCCCTTTAATAATCCAAGAACTGCAATAGCATCTGTAGGTGTTGGTTTGGGACCACCAAAAGCCATAGCCGGTCCGATGCGTTCAGGCCCAATTTGAATTTGCTGATTACTTATTTTAACAAGACTGTCGCCTCCAATACCAATTGAATGCGTATGTAATGCACGGATGAGTGTTTTATAAGAACCAATTTCAATTCCCAGCGGTTCAAGTACAGGTACTTTATTGATAAGAACTGCCATATCTGTAGTAGTTCCTCCAATATCCATGACCAATACATCTTCATTGGGCGGGGCAGATAAAATTGCACCCATTACGCTTGCAGCAGGCCCAGATAGAATACTCTGACCCGGTACATCAACAGAGGCATCAAAATTCATGGTTCCACCATCTGCTTTTAAAATATGGATAGGGACATTCAACCCTTTCTGTTCAAGAGAATGTTTTACGGCTGCAAAAAATTCTTTGTGGATTAAATACACTGACGTATTTAGAAAAGTCGTCGCTATTCGTCTTGGAAAATTCAAATTTCCTGAAATCCGATGACCTTGAAACACATGATCAAAATAGTGACCCAATGTGTCTGACATTTTTATTTCATGGGCTGGATTTCTAATAGAAAACTTTCCTACGACCCCAACCTGTGTAATGTTGTTTTGTTTCAGTTGCTTTGCATAAACGCCCAATTCACTGTGATCAATGGGTAATATCTCTCTTCCACGATGATCCATCGCCCCCGGAATGACATAGTAATGCTCATTGGTTTTAAATAGCCATGGATCAAGACCCGGCCCGGCGCTAACAAACATGCCCACCGGCGGAAGTGTGTTTTGGATGATCGCATTCGTTGTGAGCGTTGTACTCAAAACGATTCGTTTAATTTGTTGGGGTTCTATTCCAGTTAATACCTGATCTAATGTCGTTAATACTGTATTAAAGAGATCAGATGGATTCGTCAGCACTTTTGCTTCTTTAATAATGCCATCAGAGTTCAGCACCACCGCATCTGTATGCGTACCTCCAATATCAAGACCAATAATCATGCCGTACCTCTAAGTATATTTGGTTATTTTGTAGGGAAATGATCCTAAGTATTTAAAAATCAGTTGACATTTATAAGAATATATAGCGAAAACATAAAGGGTAATCAAGGTTAAAAACGAGAAGATATGAAAAAGATAAGAAGATAAATAACCCAACTTGCTACCTATTGAAATTATCACAATCCTCTACTAAAAAAAAACAAAAACT
>PDZT01000140.1 GCA_002753105.1 Deltaproteobacteria bacterium YD0425bin50
ATATTAACTTCATTTTTAAAAAAACCGAGTATGTCATAGAAACAGCATGTGACGGCGAAGAGGGTTTACAAAAAGTTAAACACCGGGCGCAAGAAGGTAATCCCTACGATTTTATATTATGTGATATAAAAATGCCAAACATGGATGGGATGAATTTTCTTAAGGCCAGCAAAGATATTATTGCAGAATCAACCGTAATCATGATGTCTGCTTATGGTACTGTTGATCTTGCTATTGAAGCGATGAAACTGGGCGCATATGATTATATATCTAAACCGTTTAAGATGGATGAAATTTATTTGGCTTTTAAAAAAGCAGAAGAACGTGAATTCTTAAAAAAAGAAAACCTAATTCTTAAAAAAAGAATTGAGTATATTGAAAACAATTATACTTTTGGTAATATGATTGCACAAAGTTCTGTCATGCAATTGGTGTTTAAACTTGCTATAAAAGTAGCTCAGTTTGATACAAGTGTCCTGATTACTGGAGAAAGTGGAACAGGAAAAGAATTAGTAGCTCATGGCATTCATCATGCCAGTAAACGTGCATCTATGGCATTTGTGCCAGTAAATTGTGGAAGTTTGCCAGAAAATTTAATTGAAAGCGAATTTTTTGGTTATAAAAAAGGTGCTTTTTCAGGCGCAGACCGAAATAAAAAAGGCTTATTTGAAGAAGCGAATCTGGGTACGATCTTTTTAGATGAAATTGGCGAATTATCTTTACCCTTGCAAGTTAAATTGCTAAGAGTACTTCAAGAAAATGAAATTCGTCCTGTAGGTGATTCCAAAACCTATAAAATTAATGTTAGAGTTATTGCCGCTACAGCAAGGGATTTGTCCGAAGAAGTACGACAGGGTGCATTTCGACAAGATTTGTTTTACCGTTTAAATGTTCTCGCCATCCATCTTCCCCCACTTAGGGAAAGAGCAGAAGATATACCGTTGCTTTGCCAACATTTTATTGAGCGTTTTCGAGGAAAATTAAATCATTGCGTTGAAGGGATAACACAATCAGGAATGTCAGTATTATTGAAACATTCTTGGCCGGGAAATGTCAGAGAACTTGAAAATGTAATTGAACGTGCGATTGTACTTAGTGATGGTACTATGCTAAAAGAAGACCATTTTCCTCCTAATTTAGGCGAATATTTTGTACATGATAATATACATGAAATTTTTAAAAGTTATTCATTAAAAGATGCACAAAAGATATTAGAAAAAGAAATCATTACACGTGCATTGGTGGAAACTGGAGGTAATCGAACAAAAGCAGTTAAACTGTTAGAAATTAGTCATCCATCGCTATTATCAAAAATAAAAGAATACAATATTCATCTTTAATTTAATTTTAAAAAAAATGTAAGAACACATGAATTTTTTATACCAACAAACTTTGAATTAGAAAAATTTAGACTAAGTATTAAAATATTTTACAGTATTTATGTTGATCTATAAAATACCAAGTTACATAATTCTTATAGTACCGTATAATTATAACAATTCAATGGATCAATCGAACTAAAGAAAATAGATGGTATAATATTTGCTAAATTCGAATATAACTTAAAAATAGTAAGACTGCATAGAATACAATCATGATATATATTGCTTATAAAGACAAATGGTTATCGCATAAAACATCTATGGGATTAACAATGGTTGAATTGCTAATTACTGTAGCTATCATTTCAATATTAGTCGCAATGGCCTCTCCGGAAATACAACGCCTACTTCCGGATTATCGGTTAAAATCGGCAGCAAGAGAAATCATGTCTGATTTACAACTGGCTAAACTTTCTGCAATTCGACGAAATGAAATATGTGTTATGACCTTTGATGTTGCTAATTCAAGTTATAAAGTGTTTATCGATCTCAATGATAATTATCATTATGACACTGGAGATACGCTAGTGCGGGAATTAAACTTGGATCAATTCATAAATGTTGATTTTGATCTTACGCAAGGCGGTGGTGATGGAATAACTTTTACTCCGAATAATTCGGGGGATCCACATATTGCATTTCGACCTAATGGTATTCCCAGAAGCTATAATGCAGGTTTTTCTCAAGGTTCAGTATTTCTTGTAAATTCAAATCAAAAACATTATCGTGTCATTGTTTCACTTGCTGGAAATATACGAATTCAAGTAAATTAAGAGATGGGTTAAGGGAATATAATAAATGTATCGAAAAGTTAAGATATTATGGCTTAAAAAGCAACAAGTTGATGTGGGGTTTACTCTACTTGAAATATTAATTTCCCTTGCTATTAGTGGATTCCTATTAATAGGAGTGTTTGCTTCATTTGATTCCCAAAACCAATCATATATTGATCAACAACAAGTAGCCGCAATGCAACAAAATAGTAGAGCAGCACTATATCATTTAACTCAAGATATTCATCGTGCGGGTTATCATCTCCCATTAATCAAAGATACTGGTTTTCAGACTGCAACTGCAACGAGTTTCCGTTTTGCGTATTTTGACATAGATTCTGAGGCAATTGAGACGATTACATATCAATTATATGATGCATATAGTGATGGCGACTTTGACCTTGGTAAACGTATTAATAACGGTGTCATCATGCCTGTGGCTGAACATATAGAACAAATTGAATTTTTTTATACTCTGGCTGATGGAACTCAAACAACATCGCCTACGAACCTAAATCGAATTGTTGCAATTGATGTTTCAATTCTTGCGCGCACTGAAAAAGAAAATAGACAAATGCAATTTGGGACATCGTTTAGAACAGCATCTGGAGATACATGGACCAATCAAGATGGTTTCAGGAGAAGATTTCTTTCCAGTCGAATTCAATGCCGAAATAGAGAAACGTAAAATATCCAATGATGTTATATTAGGAAATATATGCAACCCATACCTATTTATTATAACAAACACACTCAACAAGGATTTACATTACTTGAAGTGTTAGTTGCAATGATCATATTTGCCATTGGAATCATTGGTGTTGCTTCCATGCAAATCAATGCGACCAGAGCAAACGCTTTTGCATATCTCTTGTCCGAAGCTTATACTTATGCTCAGGATATGCAAGAACAACTCATGAACACTGTATATTCGCACGGGTCTCTTGCTGTTGGCTCACATACTGATTCTAATCCGCCTGAAGGGTTTTATCGCTCTTGGACAGTAACAAGCGATCCTTCTGGAAATAATCGTTATAAAATTATTGAGGTTACTGTGGGTTGGGATCAAAGAATCACTTCTCCGTTTAATGAAATTTATCTAACCTGTTACAAATCGAATCCACTTTAATCAAAGGACATAGATGTAATCATTATGCTTGTTAAAAAAGACATTCAACTCCACTATACTGAAAATGGTTCTATTATATTAATTGTTATGATCATGCTATTGTTGCTTTCAATTATTGGAATTGCAGTCAATGATCTATCGAATGTTGAAATTCAACTTGCCGGGAATGATCGAATTTACAAACAAAATTTTTTCTTATCTGAAAGTGCTACTGTTATTGGGGAAACTCAATTAGAGGATTTAACTCCAACAGAGCGTAGTGATAGCAATTTCATAAATTATACGTGGTTACATAAGTATGATTACACCCAACCTATTGCAAACAGAATTAATATGACGCATATATCTTATTGGAATGGCGGAAATTCAGCAAACATAAGTCCAACGAACCCACAAGGGAAGTTTTCTGTTGTTGATATGGGAATTTCCCCAGATACTTCACAAAGCATGACGAATCCAGAAAGTTTGCATTTATTTCATATTTACGGTTTAGGTCAATCCACCAATGGAAATGTGATCATTGAGACTTTGTACAAAGCTACAGTAAGAAATGATTAAATTATATATTATTAATGCAATTAAGGATAGATATTATGAAAAATGTATTAAATAGAATATATTTTGGGATATTTTGTATTGCTTGCTTGCTATATTCTGTAAATTCACAAGCTGAGTATTTGGATCGCTCAGGTTGGTCAGTCACTGTTGATAGTCAGGAAACCAGACAAATATTTACGAATAGTCCAGAGTACCATCCTACGTTAGCAATTCATGCGACTGATGGTGATCCTTCATCGTTCTGGTGTACACTATGGCAAGGATACATCGAGTCATTTGTTCCGGAACGATACCCTCATTGGATGCAGATAAATATTGGGCGTCCACCTGATAATCCAGATCAATATTATTATGTCAATGGATTTAAATACTTGCCTAGACAGGATTCACATGACGGAAGAATCGGCTCGTACGAGTTTTATGTGAGTATCGACGGTTCTAACTGGGGTACACCTGTGGCTACTGGAAATTTTCAGCAAGGAAGCGACTCAACCCAAGAACAAGAGATATTTTTCTCTCCAAAAGAAGGACAATTTGTTAAACTTGTAGCACTTTCAGAACTTAGACAACATAAACCTTGGGCAGCAATTGCTGAATTCAATGTTTCTGTGCAAGCTATGGATCTAACAGTTACCCCTAATCCACTCTATGTTCGGAGAAATAGAACCGGAATTGCAACTATCAATGGAGGAACAGCACCTTATAATTTAACTAATACTTCATCTACTCCATCTGGTATAGCCACAGCAATTATCGATGGCAATAGGATTGATGTAACTGGTATAACGATTGGCACCGGCACATTTACAGTAACAGATACCTCAACTCCAATAAAAAATACACCATTTACTGTGATTGTCTTTGAACCTGCTGCTCTGACAGTAACACCAAACGTAATGATATTATCGTTATGTCAATCCCAGACAGCTATAGTGAGTGGTGGCACGCCTCCATACACAGTAAGTTCTGATAACCCAATTGTTTCAGCCACAATTGATACCAATACAATTACGCTTACGGCTCAAGGTGAAAGTGACGATACCATTATTGTAACTGTCCAAGACAGCTCTGTACCAGCCCTTACTGCTACCATCACGATTACAATTGGCGAACCTGCATCAGATGGATGTATTGCCATTAGTAACCGGCCATTTTCAGGTACAACAACATCTTTATCTTCGAATGCTAATTCGATGAGTGATCAACTTCGAATATTTCAGGTGACATATAATGAAACAAATTGGTCCGGTAATATGACTGCATATTCAGTAAATACAACTACAGGCGATTTAAACACTACACCTGCATGGTCAGCACAGACTATTTTAGACGCGGCAAATCCAAATTCACGAAAAATTATTTCATTGAATGGCTCTAATGGCATTCCATTCCGTTTTGATAGTATTAGTTCATCACAACAACAACTCTTAGATACAAATAGTGGAATTGCACAAAGTAAACTGAACTATATACGCGGGGATTTCTCAAACGAAGCGTCACACGGGGGGACATTGAGAAACCGAGACGGGCATAAATTAGGAGATATTGTTCATGCCTCTCCACTTGTCAAAAATAACATTGTGTATGTAGGCGCAAATGATGGTATGCTTCATGCCTTTGACGTAACTGATGGAACAGAATTATTTGCTTATATTCCGAATTTGGTTTTCTCACATTTAAAAGAGTTGTCTGATCCGGGTTATTCTCATCGCTATTTTGTTGATCAAACACCTTATGCCAAAAAAACGGAAACAGATACATTTCTTGTTGGTGGGTTAGGCAAAGGAGGCAAAGGCTACTATTGTTTAAAAATATCTACAATTTCTCCATCGATGACAGAGTCAGAAGCAGCGAATATGGTTCAATGGGAATATCCGGGGCCAACTGCATCAGAAGATGAAAAAAAGAATATTGGATACAGTTATAGTTCACCATTCATTGTAAAATCAAATTCAGGTGAATGGGTAGTCATTTTTGGAAATGGATACAACAGTGAAAATGCCAGAGCGGTTTTGTATATTGTAAAACTCAGTGATGGGACTTTATTAAAAATGATTGATACCGGAATCGGATCTCCATCCACACCGGGAATGTGTAATGGACTTTCTACTCCAGCATTAGTTGATATAGATAATAATGGTACGGTTGATTATGTATATGCCGGAGATATTTTAGGAAATATGTGGAAATTTGATTTAAAACTTCAATCTTTAAGCTCTTGGACATCTTCCTATCGAGAAGGTACCACCTTAAGACCACTATTTACGGCTCAAAATGCAGATGGTATCATTCAACCAATTACCACTAAGCCAGATGTTGTTAAACCTTGTATGATTAATGCACAGGGCTATATCATTGTGTTTGGTACAGGAAAATATTTAGGGCATGATGATTTTGGTGATACTCCAGTTCAATCGGTTTATGGTATTTGGGATTGGGGAAAAGAGACCAATGAATATTTAGGTACGTTTACCACAGACCGTCACTTAACAAATTTTCAAACCAATTCAAATCTTCCAGATACAATAACCCTTTTATCACAATCTGAGATTTTTTCAGGTAGCAGTTCTGGAAACACAGTGAGTGTGATGACTAACAATGAAATCGATTGGTTTTGTCAAACTTGTCCTCCCCAAGAACAAGGGACTCATGTAGGCTGGTATTTTGATTTCTCTCATTCAAAAGAACGCGTTGTACTCGATCCTGTTATTCGAGATGGGAAAGCAATTATAACATCCTTAATTCCCTCTCCTTCCCCATGTATTGCAGGTGGGACAACATGGTTATACGAAATTGATGCATGTAATGGTGGTCGATTATCCAATTCACAATTTGATCTTAATAATGATAATCAAATTAATGATAATGATTTAATTAATATCACGATATCCGGGCCTCAAAATCTTGTTGCACCAACATCTATACAAGGTCCAACAAATATGCTATTAAGTACACCAATTATTATTCCGATGCCGGGTACCAATTATGAAATAAAATATCGAAATCAGGCTAATGGCAGCGTAAGTATGGTTAAGGAACGTGTTGAACAGAGAAGGCGTGCAGGATGGCGAGAACTCAATTAAATTGTAAAACTGAAAAAGAGGTTTATTTATGAAATCATTTTTTATGGCTAATCCTATACAAGATCAAATGATATTTCAAGGAGCCAATAAATACGTCCTTGATGATGAATTATCTAAAATTGTAAATATTTCAATAAAATTAGAAATGCCTTTATTATTAAAAGGTGAGCCGGGAACAGGAAAGACAATGCTTGCTCATGCTATAGCTGAAGCATTAAAAATGCCGCTTATTATTCTCAACGTCAAATCAAATATGAAATTAATTGAAGCGCTTTACCAATATGATACGTTAACTCGTTTAAATGATAGTCGATTTGGTGACTCAAAACGAAATGTGAGTAATATTGAAGAATACATTAAAATGGGAAAAATTGGTCAGGCCTTTACGTCAGATGTCCGAACTGTCCTTTTGATTGACGAAATTGATAAAGCAGATACAGATTTTCAAGATGACATGCTGGATGTTTTAGATCAAATGCAATTTGATATTATAGAAATTGACAAAACGATAAAAACCAAAATTCGCCCTGTGATTATAATAACTTCAAACGCTAAAAAAGATTTATCAGATCCTTTCTTAGGACGTTGTAATTTTCATCATATTGCGTTTCCTAATGAACAAATGATGCGGGATATTATTCATGTACATTTTCCTAATATTGACGCCAAACTTGCTGAATCAGCGATATCTGCTTTTTACCAATTAAGACAAATTGATGGCATCGAAAAAAAACCAGCTACTCGCGAGTTAATTAATTGGATTCGGGCGCTTCAGGCTGATCCAGAGTTTAAGGTTAAATCAATGCTCAAATCTGAAATTCCATATATGGGTGTTCTATTTAAAAAAAGTGGAGATTTTGAACGCTCGTCACAAGTAATTCAACGAAAAAAATATATATAACAATTACAACAGGTTAATAAATAAAGAGCGGAAAAATATGTTCGTCAGTTTTTTTTATCAATTACGAAATGCTGGTATTCCAATCAGTCCCACATCTTTTTTAAAACTTCAAAAAGCACTCTATACTAATCTAATTCAGTCAGTAGAAGATTTTTATATAGCTGCACGAACGATATTAATTAAAAGTGAACGTCATTTTGATCTGTACGATAGAATTTTTGCTCACTATTTTGAAGGTGTTGAATTTATTGATGTAGCGGATAGTCAACTCGAGGAAATAGCCCGAGGTCTATTAGAAGAATGGCTTAACGATCCAAAAATAATCGCAAATGCGTTAGGCATAGATGAAAACACAATAAACAAACTCACTCCTGACGAATTAATTGAATATTTTAAAAAACGTTTACAAGAACAAAAAGAACGTCATGACGGTGGAAACAAGTGGATAGGTACTGGAGGTACATCTCCAGTCGGGCATTCAGGTTATCATCCGGGAGGAATGCGAGTTGGAGGCCAATCTCGTAATAAATCTGCTATTAAAGTTGCAATGGAGAGACGATATAAAGATTATTCTGCACAAGGTGTTTTAAGTGAGCCATTAATCGGTGAAGCATTAAAACGTTTACGCAATATGTCCCCTTCAGGCTCATTAGATCAGGTAAATATTGAAAAAAGTATCTATCAAACTATAAAAAATTTTGGAGAAATTGAAATAATATTTAATAAGCGATTAAAAGATCGATTAAAAATTATTTTAATGATTGATAATGGCGGATGGTCAATGGATCCATACGTTCAGGTTATTCAAACTATCTTTAATTACGCGAGATCACAGTTTAAAGATTTAAAAGTCTATTTTTTTCACAACACGATTTACGACTGTGTTTGGGAAGATGTTAGTCGTTACAAAAAACCTCAAAAAGTGAATGATTTTATTCGATTTGACCCACAAACGCGTTTAATTATTGTTGGAGACGCTAGTATGGCGCCTTACGAACTAATGGTGCGGGATGGATCAATTTATATTAATGACAGAAGCGGGCAGCCAAGTATTGAACAGCTAAAATTTTTATCAACGACATTTAAGTATAATGTATGGCTTAATCCTGTATCACAAAATATGTGGAATTATACACATACAATATCAACAATTCGAAATATTTTTCCAATGTTTGAATTGTCATTAGATGGAATAGAAAAGGCTGTAAATCGATTAAAAGATTTACAGCCTTAGAAGAAAATAAATAAGTTTAATTAAAAATTGAGATTCGGCAGTGACCTACTCTCCCACACAGTCTCCCATGCAGTACCATCGGCGCTAAAGAGCTTAACTTCCGTGTTCGGGATGGTTACGGGTGCTGCCTCTTTGCTATCACCACCGAAAACTTGAATCTGTTATAATGTCCAACTCTATTTGTTAGTTTGTGGCTAAGCCGCTCGGCCTATTAGTACCGGTTAGCTCAACATATTACTACGCTTACACTCCCGGCCTATCTACCTCGTAGTCTACAAGGAGCCTTGTGTCTGTTCGTCTCCGAACAAAGGGATATCTTATCTCGAAGATGGTTTCCCGCTTAGATGCTTTCAGCGGTTATCCTTGCCGAACTTAGCTACCCAGCTATGCAACTGGCGTTAC
>PDZT01000141.1 GCA_002753105.1 Deltaproteobacteria bacterium YD0425bin50
AATTCATGATGTTATCCTTTGGCAAAAAAAAACAAATTGTAGAAACACCGGAATGGGAAAAAATACTCGTTCCACCTACGGAAGTCCTAAAACGTATCGAGCCGGGCATGAGTATTTTTTTAAGTTCAGGTGTAGCCGAACCTAGAACCTTGATAAAATATTTACTTGCTGGAGAGGAGGGCAATCTTATAGATTTGGAATTGATTCAGCTTCACAGTCTTGGAGATGCAATATCTTTGGACAGACTACGTTCTCACAAATATCGGCTAAAAACTTTTTTCTCAGGATGGGTTGCAGATGAAGCTATACGTGCAGGATATGTGGATTTAATTCCCTGTCGATTTTCAAGAATTAAAACGCTGATAGAATCAGGGCAAATTCACATTGATGTAGCATTTGTACAAATTACGCCGCCTAATGATGCAGGATATTGCAGTTTAGGGCCTGCTGTGGATGTTGCACGAGAAGCGATGGAACAAGCTTCCCTTGTGGTGGGAGAAATAAATTCCCAAATTCCGCGTACATCTGGCGATACATTTGTCAGGATGTCTGATTTTGACTTATTGGTTCGCGGTACAGAGCCGCCCATTTATTTTGATAGATGGCCAGTAGATGAGGTTTTTAACACAGTCGCTGAAAATGTGGCATCTGTGATTGAAGATGGAAGCTGTATTGTGTATTCAATAGGCCCGTTGTTTGAAGCGTTAAGTAAGCATTTATCGAAAAAGAAGAATTTAAGCGTGCATTCTCCGATTTTTACAGATGCGCTGATGGACCTTGTAAAAAGCGGTGCAGTAACCAATCGAAACAAAGAAGTCTTTAAAGGTAAATGCCTTACATCCTATGCATTTGGATCTGATAAGCTCATGAAATGGTTAGATAACAATCCTATGGTTGAATTTCAGGGAATTGATAAAGTTTTTAATCCAATTCAAATTGCTAGAAATCCACGGTTTGTAGCGTTGATTCAAGCTAGAAAAGTTGATTTATCCGGAAGAATCGCATTGCATTCAGGTAAAGGGAATGTTGCTACAGGGCCAGCGGAAGTTGTTGATTTTTTTAATGCAGCCGAAATATCCAATGGCGGAGTTACTATTTTTGCCTTGTCAAGCAGAAATTTAAAAGGGAAATCCAATATTCTGTTGTCTGTAGAAAAACTGCCCAACCAGTTTAGTGTTCGTGAATCAGTCGATATGGTGGTTACAGAATATGGTGTAGCAACTTTACAGGGCCGAACCATACGGGAACGCGCACAGGCTTTAATTGACATTGCTCATCCTGAGGATCGGGCTGAGTTAGTTGAACTGGCTAAAAAAGAACGAATTCTATATCAGGATCAGATTTTTATTCCAACAAGCGCTTATTTGTATCCAGATCAAATCGCTACACAACATACATTCAAAGGTGATTTACTTCTCAGGTTTCGTGCAATTAAACCTTCAGATGAAGAACAAATGCGAAGACTTTTTTACCGATTTTCAGATCAGGCAGTGTATTATCGTTATTTTACCCCGATAAAATCGATGCCACATGAAAAAATGCAATCCTATGTCAATATTGATTATCAAACCATTATGTCCATTGTTGGGCTTGTTGGAAAGCCGGGTCAGGGAACTATTATTGCTGAAGCAAGATATGTCCGGGATAAGCTAAAAGCATTTGCTGATGTGGCGTTTGTCGTGGATGAAGCTTATCAGGGACGAGGAGTTGCAACGTTTATGTATAAAATGTTAATACGGTTAGCTAAAGATCGCGGTATTATTCGATTTAAAGCAGATGTACTTGCCTCAAATAAGCAGATGATCAAAGTATTTGAAAAAGGGGGGCATGTGGTGAATGCAAAATTAGACCAGGGTATATACGAATTAACTATTCCATTGAATAGTTAAGAAAACAGGTCTAAATATATTTCCTATTTCTTGCTCTTAATCTTAATCTTAATCTTGATCGCAAATCATAATAAAGATTAAGAGCAAGAGCAAGAAAGAGTAAGAACAGACCAAAAACATTCTTCTTTAAGGAGATAAACATAACATGGATAATGATGCCAAACCTCGGATTCTTATAGTTGATGATGAACAGGATATTCGAGATATGTTGTCCCGACATTTTCGATTTTTAGGTTACGATGTCTTTGGAACAGCTTCCAATGGAATTGAAGCATTGCAAATTTTGAAAAAAGAGCGGGTAGAAGTAGTGATATCTGATTTAATCATGCCCAAAATGAATGGCGTTGACTTGTTAAAAGAAATTAAAACTCAATATCCAATGGTTCATGTGATTATTATTACTGGATATGTCACCTTAAACAATTTGTTAACTGCCATGCGACGGGGCGCGGATACATGTATATTTAAACCTCTGGATGATTTGACCGAATTAGAAGAAGCTGTGGATCATGCAGTGAACCAGTTAAAAATGTGGCAAAATAAATTAAAGACACTAATGAATATGAAACGATAGAGAGGGAACATGGATTACGTTATTGACCCAGAATTGCTTTCAGGTTTTGTAGATGAATCCCTTGACGGGATATCTGAACTCGACAATTTGTTTATTTCCTTAGAGTCTCATCCTGATAATTTAGATATTGTCAATTCAATTTTCCGTCCGATTCATTCGATTAAAGGCAGTTCCGCATTTTTTGGACTACTAAAGGTCAAAGAACTTGCTCATGGTATGGAAAATTTACTAGATAAAATTCGGAATCATCGAATTAAAGCAACGAAAGACGTGATCGCAGTTCTCTTGCCGGGATTAGACTTGCTCAAGTCAATGTTTCACAGGTTACGAACGGGTATTGATGAAGTTGACGATAAGACTCAGTATCAGCAAATACTTGAATCAATAGAATCTATGGTACAATCAGAGGGAAAGGTTGGAATTCAAACCATTTCTCAAGATGTAATAGAAAAAATCAAGATGATCGAAAGCATTTTACCTGCTGACCAAAAAAAATTATGCACGGAACTGATTCGGCTTATTGAAGAACAGGAAATGCTGGTTCCATCTAAAAAAACAGAACTCATCACTGAAATTGAAGCAGTAACAACGGGTATTGATCCGATTATTCAGATTCGTGAACTATTGGATATGAAGATTGATCGTGAATTAGATGCAGAAACTAGCAAACAGGTTGGCCATGAATTGGAAGCTCTTTTAGAATGGTCTAATTCTGATGAAACCCGAATGTTGGTAAGCGAATTAATTACGGATTATCGGTCATTTATGCAACAAATTGGTTTTGATAGCCTACTTCAAGACATGATTTTAACTAAAATCAATCAATTAGAACAGCAGGGAAACTTTCAACAACCAGTTTTAAAGCCCAAAGAAACCCAATCTCAAGAAAAAGTAGCAGAAAAAGAAGAAGGTAAATCACCCTCTGAACAGAAAGATACAAAAACAATGCGTGTTTCTGAAAAAAACATTGATAGCTTTCTGTCATATGTAGGTGAACTTGTCGTTGTTGAAGAAATGTTTACTTATATTCAAAAGAAACTGGTCTCAGCCTTTTCAAATACAGGAATTGTAAGTGAATTTAAACGTGTTATCGAGACATTTCGTGTACTTTCTGATAATCTTCGTGAAAGTATCATGGAAATTCGTACTGTGCCGATTAAATCCATTTTAAATAAAGCGCCGCGAATCATTCATGATATTTCATCACAGACCGGTAAACAAGTTGAAGTGATTATCCAAGGTGATGAAATGAAAGTCGATAAAAGTTATATTGAATTGTTAGATGCGCCTTTTACTCATCTGGTGAGAAATGCGATTGATCATGGAATAGAAACCACTGAAGAACGAATCCGGGCAGGTAAGCCGCCTAAAGGCACCATCAGTATTGTCATGCAGGAGACAGAAAAAGACATTGAATTGATTGTGTCAGAAGATGGTAAAGGTATCAATTACGATGCAATTTTACATAAAGCGATTCAACTGGGTATTGTTGATAGTGATCACCAATTAGATGAATCTGCGATTGTTGATCTGATTTTTATGTCCGGTGTTTCCACAGCTCAACAAGTGACGGAAATTTCCGGAAGAGGTGTTGGTATGGATGTGGTGAAACGGAATATTGATTCTGTTGGCGGTAAAATTTCCATTCAAAGTACTCCGGGTAAAGGCACAACATTTAAAATAGCACTTCCAAAGAGTGTAAGCACGCAAATTATGGATGGGTTCCTTGTTAAAGCAGGTGGAGAGACCTATGTAATGCCTATGGAAATTGTAGGCGAGTCTTTTTCTCCTAAAGTTTCTGACATCACGATAGTTGCAGAAAAAGGCGAAGTGGTTATGCGTCGGGGCGAATTGTTTCCTGTGGTTCGATTGGCTGAGGCTTTACATAATGGAAAGGCTCATAGAATAACAAAAGTGAAACCCATTGAAATGTTTCAGAATGATATTATGATATCCATTAAAGTCAAAGACTTTCATTTTGCACTTTCTGTTGATGAAATTGTAGGTGTACAAAAGATCGTCGTTAAACCCATTGAAGCACTCATTTTAAAGAAACAACTGTTTGACGGTGCCGCCATGATGGGAGATGGACGCGTTGCCATGATTATAGGATCAAATGGCTTAAAACAAATCGCTGGTTTTTAGACACTAGCTTTTCAAGAGGCATGGTGAATGAAAATAGTCATGAACGCTGAATTTAAAATATTAATTTATCATCCATGGGTAATAGTGTTGTTTTATTTCTGCGGGTGCGCTCATTATTCAATAGATTCTAAATATCATGGCCCTGAACCCTTACCCGAGAATATAATTCAAGAATATTCGTATGAAAAATTTCAAGGGGATTATACAGAAACGCTTACTGAAACACAGGCTACATATCAACTTAAAAAAGTAACTTTTAAACCAACACATACTATTTTAAAAGATTCCCATGAAATTACTATTGATTATTATGACATTGATAAGTCGAAAAAAGTTCCTGTAATTATGATCTTGCCCATTTTAGGGGGCAAAAACCAAGAATCTAAATTTTTTGCAAAGTATTTTGCAAAACATGGCTATGCTGCAATCATTGTGAATCGTCAGAAACACTACAAGCGAATCGACAATTTTGATAAACTTGACAGCATTCTGAGACAAATGGTTTTTGATCATAAACAAGTCATTGACTGGATTGAAATGCGCAATGAATTGGATGCTTCACGTATCGGGGTTTTTGGTGTGAGTATGGGAGCCATTAAAGGTGCATTGCTTTGCGCATTAGAGCCGAGAATAAAAGCCAGTGTACTTGCATTGGTGGGTGGAGATTTACCGGAAATTTTAAGCTATTCTGTAGAAAAAGGTATTGTTAAAAAAAGAAATCAGTTGATGAAACAGCATGAGTTGACTCTTGATGAATTTCATGAACTACTAACCCACAAAATTCAATGTGATCCCATCAACTATGCCCAATATATTAACGCCAAAAATACGTTACTTATTTTAGCTACATTTGACCGTCATGTGCCGTATAATAATGGTATTCAGTTTAAAGAAAAGGTAGGTGATCCTGAACGTATTTATCTATGCGCTGGTCACTATACAGCTCTGCCATATATTTTTTATGTTCAACAAGCATCATTAACATTTTTTAATGAGCATATGTAATTTGGGAGAGGATATTTAGTTTAAGCTCCATCGGTGTGACCTACTGCACTGATATCCAACATCTGAAATTTGCCGCACAGAATAAGGTTAGCCAGTTGTTATTAAGGATTAATGATCATATCATCACCCATTTTTTTTTAACTTATAACTATTCTTAAAAAAAATATGTCAAATAAACCAACATATGAAGAATTAGAAAAAAAAGTTCGTGAATTTGAGCGGATTGAAAATGACAAAAATCATGCGAAAGAAGAACTTCGACTTATCGAATGGATGCTGACCAAAGGACACAAAAATTCATTCGCTACAAGGACTTTCACTCCACAATATGGAGACCTGACCGAACTCAACCAGTCCCGCCTCATTCTCGATTCAGTTGGAAAAACGGTTCTTTCCAATATCGTTTTTGATTACCTTGATTTACTGGATACATCAGCGGCTGTTTATGAGCTAAATGGTGACTATGCATTGGGTATATTTTCATCAGGTTGGTGCCAGTTTATGGATCAAAGCTCCCGGGAATTGTGTGGAACAAAAGACAACCATGCTGCGTTGTCATGTGGAAGGTGGCACTGCCATGAATCCTGCTGGAGCAAAGCCTCAAAGATTACGATTGAAACGGAGAGTCCTGTTGATATCGAATGCAATGGAGGCTTACGTATCTACGCATTGCCTATTCGTGCTGGCAACCGGATTATCGGAGCTATCAACGTTGGTTATGGTAATCCCCCAACTGATCAAGCAAAATTGCAGCAGATCGCTGCAAAATATGGTGTTTCCACAAAAGATTTAGTAGAACTTGCCAGTTCATATAAACCTCGTCCTCCCTTTATTATTGAATTGGCAAAACAGCGGATGTCCATTGCTGCTATTCTAATCGGAGAAATCGTTGAACGTAAAAGAATAGAAGAAGACTATCGAACACTATTTCGTGAAATGCTGGATGGATTTGCCTTGCATGAAATTATTTGTGATCAACATGGTAAACCCGTAGATTACAAATTTCTTTTGTTAAACCCTTCCTTTGAACGTATGACAGGTTTAAGTGCGAATGAAATCGTTGGTAAAACTGTTTTAGAAGTTTTGCCCGAAACTGAGCCTTACTGGATAGAAACATATGGTAATGTAGCGCTTACTGGAAAACCTGTTTTTTTCGAAAATTATTCTGTCATGCTTGATAAATATTTTGAGGTTACAGCTTTTCGACCCGCTCCTAAACAATTTGCATGTATCTTCGCTGATATTTCCAAGCGCAAAAAAACAGAAAATGATTTATTGCAGGAAAAAGAACGCTTACTGGTTACATTACGTTCTATAGGAGATGGCGTGATTACTACGGATACAGATGGCCGGGTAGTATTAATAAATAAAATTACTGAAAAACTAACCGGCTGGACTCAGCAAGAGGCTTTTGGAAAAGACATTACTGAAGTCTTCAACATTGTCAATTCAAAAACTAAACAACAATGCGAAAACCCGGTGAAAAAAGTGCTTGAAGCAGGTACCATTGTTGGACTTGCTAACCACACAAACCTGATAGCTCGTGACGGCACTGAACGAATGATTTCCGATAGCGGCGCACCAATTTTTGATGCAAACAGTCAAATGATTGGCGTCATTTTAGTTTTTCGAGACGTTACCGAACAATACCAAATAGAGCAGCAACTTCAACATGCCCAAAGAATGGAATCTATTGGAATATTGGCAGGAGGCATTGCCCACGACTTCAATAACATGTTAGGCGTTATTACCGGAAATATTTCTTATGCATTATCTCGAATCGATAGAAATGAAGAATTATTTCAAGTCCTGTCAGATATTCAAGAAAGTTCGAAACATGCTCGATCCCTCACTCAGCAGCTCCTCACATTTGCCAAAGGAGGCGCTCCTGTTAAAAAGATAGTGGATATTAATCAAATTATAAGAGAGACTGCCAAGTTCGTTACCAGAGGAAAAAACTCACGTTGTGAATTCGATCTATCCAATGAATTATGGACAGTTGAAGTTGATCCGGGTCAGATGAACCAAACCATCAGTAATCTTGTGATTAATGCAGACCAAGCGATGCCCGAAGGTGGTATTATTAAGATAAAATCAGAAAATACGCTCATTAATCCAGACACTACCATACCGTTAATTCCCGGAAAATATGTTAAAATTTCTATTCAGGATCAAGGTATTGGTATTTCAGAGAAACATCTTTTAAAAATTTTTGATCCATATTTTTCAACAAAAACAAAAGGCAGTGGACTCGGTTTATCAAGTGCTTATTCGATTGTTAAAAGACATGATGGATACATTAATGTTTGTTCAGAATTGGGCTGGGGAAGCGTTTTTCACATTTACTTGCCAGCCACAATAAAAACTTATGAAAAAGTTGAACAAGAAGAGAAAGCTGTTCATCGCGGTCGTGGCAAAATTTTAATTATGGATGATCAGGAACTTATTTTAGACATGGCTGGAAGGATATTAAATCGCATGGGCTATGAGACTGTTTTTGCTAAGGATGGCAGCCAAGTCATTGATAAATACTGCAAAGCGTATCAATCGCAGAATCCATTTGATCTGGTAATACTCGATCTTACAATTCCGGGCGGCATGGGTGGGATTAAAACAATCATTGAACTATTGAAAATTGATCCCAATGTAAAAGCAGTGGTTTCCAGTGGGTATTCCAATGATACAGTGATGGCGAATTATGCAGATTATGGTTTCTGTGGCGTTGTACCAAAGCCATTTACAAAGTCAGAATTAGCAGAGGTATTGAATAAAGTTTTGTTGTGAAATATATACAATTTTTAAAACAAGTACCAAGAATTGGTTGTGTTAATCTAATTGTAAGGAGTTAAACTATGTCTGTTCTATTTGAGCCATTCAATTTGGGTAATGTTCAGATAAAAAATCGGTTTGTCCATTCTGCAACATATGAAGCCATGGCATTAGAAACGGGTGAGGTTACTGATAAGCTTATCAAAAGATATAAAAATTTAGCAAAAGGAGATGTGGGCCTGATTATTCCCGGTTATATGTATATTCACCCTTTAGGCCGGTCTTATAAATATCAAACTGGAATTCACAACGATCAAATGATTCCGGGTTTAAAAAAGCTGGTTGAAACAGTTCATCAGGAAGGTGGTAACATAGCGTTTCAATTGGTTCATGCAGGTAGGCAGACAACAAAAGAAATAATTGGACAGACGCCTATCGCTCCTTCAAGCACAGGCAGGGATCCAATCAATTTCATCAAACCCAAGAAAATGAATGTAAATCAAATTCATGGGGTAATTCAAGATTTCTGTAATGCAGCTCATCGGGCTGTTGAAACGGGTGTTGATGGAATTCAGCTACATGCCGCGCATGGTTATTTGATCAATCAATTCCTTTCACCTTTTTTCAATCATAGAAATGATGAATGGGGTGGTTCTGATGTGAACCAATTTCGTTTTTTGAAAGAACTTATTTTAGAAGTAAAAAAGGTCATTCCTCAAGGCATGCCTCTTTTGGTAAAATTAAGTACCAATGACTATACACAACCTGAAGGTATTACCCCTTATTTGGCTGTAACCTATGCCAAATGGTTGTCTGAGTTGGAGATCAATGGATTGGAGATTAGTTGTGGATCATCTGTTTATTCATTCATGAATATGTGTAGGGGCGATGTTCCAGTAAATGAATTGGTTAATCATCTGCCATTTTGGAAAAAACCAATTGGAAAATTAATGCTGGGCAGCATGGCCGGAAAATATGGCTTTAAGGAAGCATATAATATTCAAGCTGCAAAGATGATTAAACCTGTTCTTGGCAATATTCCTTTATTCGTTGTTGGCGGT
>PDZT01000142.1 GCA_002753105.1 Deltaproteobacteria bacterium YD0425bin50
CTAGTTAATTTTTTTTTAATAAAAAAAAATGAAAAGGAAGGGTGAAAATGACTGGATTACTTGCAGACTTTTACTCTTTTAAACAGATATTAAGGAAACAAGGACTTGCTTTTTGCTTTAGCGGACCCATTTCACAAAATTTACTTGCTGAAATTGGTGATACCATGAAAATGAAAATGGAGCTTGAAGATATAGCTAAGCCGATTATACTAAGGGTGTTTAGTATGATTGTAGAACAAGCACAAAATATTATTCATTATTCTGCGGAAAAGTATTGTTCATTGAAACCAGATAATACTGAGGAAGAATTGAGTGTTGGTATTATTGCAGTAGGTTGTGAAAATGACCATTATTTTGTCCTCGGCGGCAATATGATTCAGAATAGCAGTGTTAATTTAATGCGTGAAAAACTCGAAAACTTGCGACAGATGAATAAAGAGCAGTTAAAATACTTGTATAAAGAACAACGAAAAAAACAGGTGGATATAGGAAGCAGAGGCGCAGGGTTAGGATTAATTGAAATGGCTCGGAAATCAACTGAACCCATAGAATTTGACATTCAACAAATCGACGAGAGCTTTTCTTTTTTTTCATTGAAAACGAGCATTTAAGTTGGAGGTGTAGATGCAGAACTTAATCATACCGGCTACCAAATATACTCCTGATATTATTTTTGACTGCACAAACCATATGTTACAGATAAAAGGAGAATCTTACCCAGAAAATACTGCTGAATTCTATAGCCAAATTTTTGCATGGTTAGAAAACTACTTGGAAGAAATCAATGATCAAAAAGTACACGTACATATTGATTTAATATATTTTAATAGTAGTTCATCTAAGGCGCTGATCAATTTTTTTGATGTATTAGAATCTGCTGCTGTTAAAGGTAAAGCTATTTCTGTAAATTGGTATTACGAAGAAGATGATGAGGATATCTTAGAATTTGGTAAGGAATTTCAAGAAGACCTTGAAGCATTAAAATTTAATTTAGTACAAAAAAATAATCCATAATATGAGGAACTAACGTGACCGAGTCTTCCCTGTTTACAATCGAAGAAGAAACGATTCAAAAAGCGGAAGATATTATTCGTGATAAAGCGTATGAATCCAATTCACTCCTGAGCGAATATGAATTGCTTTTAGAACGCTATAAAAAATTGTATAAGCAATCCCGGTTGCTGATAAAAATGAGCGATAAACAGCAACAACGCTTAAATGATATTATTGAAGAACTAGAAGAAGCTAGACTCGCAGCCGAAGCAGCAAACCGATCCAAAAGTGAATTTTTAGCAAATATGAGTCATGAAATTCGCACCCCCATGAATGGTATTATTGGCATGACGGGTTTATTGCTAGATACTGATCTGGATACTGAACAATCCGAATTTACGAAAACCATTCAATTAAGTGCTGACTCACTCTTATCCATTATCAATGATATTTTAGATTTTTCAAAAATTGAAGCAGGAAAAATCCAGCTCGAAATTTTAGATTTTGATTTAAGAACTGCAGTGGAAGAAGTTGCCGAATTAATGGCTGTAAAAATTCATGAAAAAGGATTGGAGCTTGGAATTATGATTGGGGATCAAGTCCCCGCATTACTGCGTGGTGATCCCGGAAGATTACGTCAAATCTTAATTAATTTAGCTGGGAATGCAGTAAAATTTACAGAAAAAGGTGCAATTAAAATTCGTATAAGCTTGGACGAAGACTCTGATACTCATGCTGTGATTCGTTTTGAAATATCCGATACAGGTATCGGTATCCCAGAAAATCGTTTAGATGATATATTTAACTCATTTTCACAAGTCGATGTATCTACAACTCGAAAATATGGGGGTACAGGTCTAGGTTTAGCAATATCAAAAAAATTAGTCAAAATGATGAACGGTCAGTTTGGTGTAAAAAGTACCTTGGGGCAAGGTTCAGTTTTTTGGTTTACAAGTGTTTTTGAAAAACAAACTGAGGGTCGGGATGAATTGGCTCAATTACCAGATGATGCAAAGCAGAAAAAAATAGTAGTGGTTATTGAAGAAAATTCATTCGATAGAGAAGTGTTAGTGAGTTATTTACAATCATGGCAGTGTCGATTTAAAGTCGTTTTCAACCCTGAAGAAGCGATTCAAACAGTACGACAAGAGGCTGCCGTTGGTGCTCCCTTTCACATGCTCATTAGTGATTTTTCTCAATCATGTAAAGATGAGACACATTTGGTGAATACCATCTTGGCTGATGCCATGATTTCTCAAATACACTTAGTGAAATTGTCTCCTATTGGCAAACGTACAGAATTGAAAAATCGCACTACTGAATATGCAGCATATTTGAACAAACCCATTAAAAGGTCTCAACTTTATCAGTGTTTATGGAACCTATTGAGTAAAGAAAAACCAATAGACCTAACCCAAACCAAAAAACCAATGGTTACTCAGTTTACAAAAATAGGTGGTAAAACAGTTCGGGTAAAAATTTTATTAGTTGAAGACAATATTGTTAACCAAAAACTTGTATTACGATTGATTGAAAAAATTGGCTATCGTGCGGATGCTGTTGCGAATGGCAAAGAAGCCATTAAGGCTTTAGAACTTGTGCCGTATGACGTGGTGTTAATGGATGTACAGATGCCTGAAATGGACGGATACGAAGCAACCCGTATTATTCGGGACCCAAATTCTAAGGTTCTGCGTCACGATGTAGCCATTATTGCGATGACAGCTCGTGCAATGAAAGGAGATAAACAAAAGTGTATTGAATCTGGCATGGATGATTATGTATCCAAGCCAATAAAAATCCCCATGCTTCTCGAAGCCATTGAACGACAACTTACTAAATTAATCCCAGAAGCTGGTAGTTTTTCATGTCAACCTTCTGAAGTTACTAATCAACTATAGCCTTAGTGAATACTATATGGAGAATACGACGAGAAATCATCATAGTGCTCGAGTAGGCATTTTCCAATTTGACGTTCAGTGTGGCAAACCATCCGAGAATGTAGAACACGTCATTGCATCGCTAGAATTCTTTTCAGATTGCCAGACTGATTTAGTTGTATTGCCTGAAATGTGGTTGTGCGGATTTGATAACATATCTCTACGCGAACATGCAAACACATCCAAACAAGCCTTAAACACAATAATAACATATGCACGTCAATTCAAATTAATGATTGCTGGATCGCTTCCTGAAATCGAAAATCAGAAAATTTTTAATACATTTTATGTGATCGATAAAGATGGTTCAATTCAAGGTAAGTATAGAAAAATACATCTATTTTCACCTACAGATGAGCCTCGATATTTTTCTGCTGGTAATGAAGTCGTTGTATGTGAAACATCCATCGGAAAAATCGGATTAATGATTTGCTATGATCTCAGGTTTCCTGAACTATGTAGAAAACTAACCATGATGGATGCTACAATTGTTCTCGTATGCGGGCAATGGCCCAAAGCACGTATTCATCATTGGGATATTTTGAATTGTGCGCGTGCCATTGAAAATCAGTTGTTTATTGTCGCAGCAAACCGATGCGGTAAAGATAACGACTTAATTTTTGGAGGCCATTCTCAACTGATTTCACCCACCGGTGATATTCTTGCCAAGGCAGATGATACCGAACAATGTCTTTCTGCTGTGCTTGATTTTAAATTAATCCATCAATTCAGAAAGGCCATTCCTTGTCTTCAAGAACGTGTTAAACTGCTGGATTCGACCTAGAAGAAAGATCAGAGAATATGCAATATAACAACTCAAAACGAATCGATATTCATTCAATTCACATAGTGTTAAACAAACACGTAAATCAGAAGATTGTGTTTACCAATGGCTGTTTTGATATTCTTCATGCGGGCCATGTTCAGTATTTACAAGAAGCGAGAGCACTTGGAGATTTGCTGATTATTGGCTTGAATTCTGATATATCAGTTCGCAAAATTAAAGGGCCAAAACGTCCGATCATTCATCAGGATCAACGCGCATTTGTTCTCTCTGCCTTATCTTGTGTTGATTATATTGTCTTGTTTGATGAGCCTGATCCTTTTGAAGTGATTTCGTGTATTCAACCCAATATTCTTGTCAAAGGTGCAGATTGGGCTGAAGATAAAATTATTGGCGGAGATGTTGTGAAACAACACGGCGGCCGAATTGTAAGGATAGATATGACTCCAGACATCTCAACATCTTTAATTATTGAACGCATTCTTCATGTTTATGAAACTAACCAACCGTAACTCATCCGGTATAAGGACACACCCTTTTGTCTATACATGTTTATCGCAACGGTTTAATTCAGTATCTTCAGTTTGAAGCGTTTCAGCATTTCCCAGAACTGACTCACGCTGTTTTTACAAGAACTGGTGGTGTGAGTGATCCCCCTTTTGACTCATTCAATATGAGTTATACTGTCGGTGATATGAATCATCATGTAGCTAAAAACCGATCTGTGATTCAGGATGTTTTAGGTCAAGGCAAGCTCATTCATGTAAAACAAGTGCATGGCTCAACTATTGCCCTGATAACTGATACTCATGAAATAGAAGCGAATGATGAAAAACCAATATCAATTGCAGATGCGATGATTACAGCTATCCCTGGTCTTTTTTTATTAATACAGGTTGCAGACTGCCAATCCGTGATGCTTTATGATCCCGTAACTAAAATGATTGCCAATATCCATTCTGGATGGCGGGGAAGTCTGCAAAATATTATTGGAAAAACAGTTCATGAAATGCAAACACACTTTCAGGTCAATCCTATGAATATTGTTGCAGGTATTTGCCCATCACTTGGCCCCTGCTGTGCTGAATTTGTTCACTATGAACAAGAAATCCCGAAATCATTTTGGATGTATAAAGATCAGGGAAATCATTTCAATTTTTGGGCATTAAGTCATGAACAGCTTATAAAGGCTGGCGTATTATCTGAACATATACACCTGTCACAACTTTGTACCAAGTGCCATTCAGACCTTTTTTATTCTTACCGAAAACAAAACATTACCGGAAGATTCGGTTGTGTTATTGGTATCACATCATAACTATGGGTGAATCAACATGCATCAACAACACAGTGTTCTTGACGATAATGCAGTAATTATATGGAATAAGCACATTCAGTCTCAGTATTATTCAATGGGAATTCGTTCAAATCCTTTGTATTTGAATGCTCAGCCCGGTCAGTTTCTTAGCGTAAAAGATATGAATAGAGATAAACCGTTTTTACGCAGACCGTTTTCAATTCATCAGGTAATTGAAAACACGAATGCAGAGGTGATTACAGAAATCCTGTATCGGGTGGTCGGCACATGTACAGAAAACATGTCACATATGCAGGCAGGTCAATCATTAAGCGTTATGGGGCCATTGGGCAATGGATTTCAGGTTTCCAGCGATATGAAACAGAGTTGTATGGTGGCTGGTGGAGTGGGTATTGCCCCATTGGTTTTTCTGGCATCATGGTTAATCCAAAATCATAGACAACTCGCTTCAGGCAATATCTTTATTGGGGGACGTTCTCATACAGATGTGTTATGTGTAACAGAGTTAAAAGAATTAGGATATTCGGTCGTTTTAACCACTGAAGATGGCAGTATGGGAATTCAAGGCCGCATTACATCACCATTTGAATTATTTCTCGAACAGCATACACCAGACATGATTTTTGCCTGTGGTCCAATACCCATGCTTAAGGCGGTGGCAATGATCGCCATAAAGAAAAACATTCCATGTCAGGTATCATTAGAAACCGTTATGGCTTGTGGGCTGGGAGCCTGTTTAGGATGTGCAGTTTCATATCAACCTGAAAACCAAACCTATTTACATGTGTGTCGGGAAGGCGCTGTTTTTAATGCATTTGAATTGAATTGGGATACACTATAGACTTTCAGATAATTCATTTCACAAGGCTAGAGGGAGGAGATAATACATTTTAGTATATCTCCGACCGATAACGCCGTGAAATTATTTATCTGAAAGTCTATAAATAATCATAAATAGGAGAACACCATATGCGACGGTTCCATTCTTACGGTCCTGTAGATTCACAGGAGCATTTTTGTATTGAACGTAAAGGATTGATTGAGCAATGCAAACGTCAACTGATTGGAAAACCTGACAAAGGCGGACATTACTTTACCATCTGGGCGCCACGTCAGACGGGAAAAACATGGCTGATGCGGCAGGTGAAACAGCAGATCGAAAAAGAATATCCTGAACGCTTTATGATCGGGATGATGTCTATGCAGGGAGTAATTTTTGAAGAAAGTGATTCGGAAAATGCCTTACTGCCGAAGATACCGAATCTTATTAGAGATACCTTTGGCATGAAACCAAAGATACCCGAATCTTATGAAGATTTTGTAGTGTTCTTTCATAAAACAGAGGGGATATTTAATCAGCCTGTTATTTTATTTATCGACGAATTTGACTCCCTTCCGCCAAAGGTCATTGACCGTCTGGTTACCCTTTTCCGGGATATGTATCTCAAACGGGAAAATTATCTCCTGCATGGTTTGGCTCTTATTGGCGTTCGAGCAGTTTTAGGCGTGGAAAGTCTCCGGGGATCGCCCTTTAATATCCAGAGATCTCTTCATGTTCCCAATTTTACTAAAGAAGAAGTCATCGATTTATATCAGCAATACCAGACAGAGAGCGAACAGCCGATTCAACCGGAAGTGGTGCAGACTATTTATGATGTTACGCGGGGACAGCCCGGATTGGTAGGATGGTTTGGAGAGCTGTTAACGGAAACGTATAATTTACAGAAACCCAAACCGATTGATATAGATGTGTGGGATGAGGTTTATGAAGCCGCGCTTCATGTGGAATGGAACAATACGATCTTAAATTTAATTAAAAAAGTACGTGCGGATTATGTTGAACATGTGCTCGCCCTCTTTTCCCGGTCAGATATTCTCTTCTCTTTAGATGCCGATTGGTGCGCTTACTTATATTTAAACGGGGTTATCACTTCTGAAACGCTTTTAGATAGTTCTGGCAAACGAAGAACTATCTGTCGGTTTGCTTCGCCTTTCATTCAACTGCGGCTCTACAATGCGTTAACCTATGATTTGCTTCCTGATCGTCTCCCGATTTTAGCTATAGAACCTTTAGACCGGCTTTCTGATGTGTTTGACGCTCCCGTATTCAATCTTCCGGCTTTGCTGGAACGCTATAAAGCCTATCTGAAACGCCTGAAAGCCAAAGGCATAAACCCATGGAAAGAACAGCCCCGGCGTGCAGACTTACATATTACCGAAGCGGTTGGGCATTTTCATTTGTACGCATGGTTACAGCAGGCAATCGGACGGCGTTGTGTCATCAGTCCGGAATTTCCAACTGGAAATGGCCGGGTCGATGTGCATGTCAAATGTGGAGACAAACGAGGGATTATTGAAGTCAAGAGTTTTATCGATCAATTCGTAACCGCGCAATCCAAAGAACAAGCCGCAGACTATGCTCATCAATTAGGGTTAGATTCCGTAACAATTGCCTTGTTTACTCCAGTGGAAGAAGAAGAAATCCTCAATCAGATTTCAGATCAAGTAAAGATTCAGAATGTAACGGTTATTACCGTAGCGATTGGATGGGTTTGAATACGATCAGGTTTATAAATAAATAATAATAAATTAGGAAAAAAAACGTATGCGTCGATTTCATTCTTACGGTCCTGTAGATTCACAGGAGCATTTTTGTATTGAACGTAAAGGATTGATTGAGCAATGCAAACGCCAACTCATTGGAAAACCTGACAAAGGCGGGCATTTCTTTACCATCTGGGCGCCACGTC
Organism: Deltaproteobacteria bacterium YD0425bin50; assembly: GCA_002753105.1. Lineage (GTDB taxonomy): Bacteria > Desulfobacterota > Desulfobacteria > Desulfobacterales > YD0425bin50 > YD0425bin50. The sequence continues at coordinate 7,786 of PDZT01000142.1, forward strand.
AGACGGGAAAAACATGGCTGATGCGGCAGGTGAAACAGCAGATCGAAAAAGAATATCCTGAACGCTTTATGATCGGGATGATGTCTATGCAGGGAGTAATTTTTGAAGAAAGTGATTCGGAAAATGCCTTACTGCCGAAGATACCGAATCTTATTAGAGATACCTTTGGCATGAAACCAAAGATACCCGAATCTTATGAAGATTTTGTAGTGTTCTTTCATAAAACAGAGGGGATATTTAATCAGCCTGTTATTTTATTTATCGACGAATTTGACTCCCTTCCGCCAAAGGTCATTGACCGTCTGGTTACCCTTTTCCGGGATATGTATCTCAAACGGGAAAATTATCTCCTGCATGGTTTGGCTCTTATTGGCGTTCGAGCAGTTTTAGGCGTGGAAAGTCTCCGGGGATCGCCCTTTAATATCCAGAGATCTCTTCATGTTCCCAATTTTACTAAAGAAGAAGTCATCGATTTATATCAGCAATACCAGACAGAGAGCGAACAGCCGATTCAACCGGAAGTGGTGCAGACTATTTATGATGTTACGCGGGGACAGCCCGGATTGGTAGGATGGTTTGGAGAGCTGTTAACGGAAACGTATAATTTACAGAAACCCAAACCGATTGATATAGATGTGTGGGATGAGGTTTATGAAGCCGCGCTTCATGTGGAATGGAACAATACGATCTTAAATTTAATTAAAAAAGTACGTGCGGATTATGTTGAACATGTGCTCGCCCTCTTTTCCCGGTCAGATATTCTCTTCTCTTTAGATGCCGATTGGTGCGCTTACTTATATTTAAACGGGGTTATCACTTCTGAAACGCTTTTAGATAGTTCTGGCAAACGAAGAACTATCTGTCGGTTTGCTTCGCCTTTCATTCAACTGCGGCTCTACAATGCGTTAACCTATGATTTGCTTCCTGATCGTCTCCCGATTTTAGCTATAGAACCTTTAGACCGGCTTTCTGATGTGTTTGACGCTCCCGTATTCAATCTTCCGGCTTTGCTGGAACGCTATAAAGCCTATCTGAAACGCCTGAAAGCCAAAGGCATAAACCCATGGAAAGAACAGCCAAGGCGGGCAGACTTACATATTACCGAAGCCGTTGGGCATTTTCATTTGTACGCATGGCTTCGCGATGCCATAGAAGACCGATGCGTTATAAGCCCTGAATTTCCAACCGGAAATGGTCGTGTGGATTTACATATAAACTGTGGAGAGAAAAAAGGGATTATCGAAGTCAAAAGCTTTAAAAGTCAATCCAAGATGGAAAGCTCACGAAAACAAGCCGCAGACTATGCTCATCAATTAGGGTTAGATTCCGTAACAATTGCCTTGTTTACTCCAGTGGAAGAAGAAGAAATCCTCAATCAGATTTCGGGAGAGATGCTGATTCAGGGTGTGATGGTGATTACCGTGGCGATTGGCTGGGTTTGAACAGTATCAGGTATCAGCTTGATATAGAGATATTCAAAAAAAGAGTTGTAATTTTTTAAGAATATCTCTATGTAAACCTGTAAACAATTATTAAATTCAATCCATTACTTATTAAAAAAAATCAGTCAGGTATTTATTATTTATAAAAAACATGAAAAAATATCTTGACAACTTAAAAACAACAGCTTACATTAAGCAGT
>PDZT01000143.1 GCA_002753105.1 Deltaproteobacteria bacterium YD0425bin50
ACGTAACTAAAATGCCATTGGGTTTAAGTAATTGAAAAGCAAGTAAGTTGATATCTTTATATCCGCGGCTTGCACGTTCAACCTGACTCATGGATTCAGCAAATTTAGGCGGATCTAAAATGATTACGTCAAAAGCTCGTTTAATTTCTCTAAAATGCCTTAGTATTGAAAACACATTAGCCTCAACATAATCAACACAGGCAGTTGAAAAACCATTCAATATAACATTTTGTTTTGCAAGTTCTATCGCTGCTGTCGATGTCTCAATATGTGTTACATGCGCTGCACCTGCATGTAAAGCAGATATGGTAAATCCTCCAGTATAACCAAAACAATTCAGCACCTCAGCCCCATTAACATATTGCTTTAAAACCTGTCGATTGTTTCTCTGATCCAAATAAAACCCAGTTTTTTGCCCATCTTTTGTATTAACCCAAAAGTAGTCATTGCCTTCATGAATTTCCAATACATCAGGCGGAATCGTTCCAGACAGCAATCCTTTGATGGGCAGCAACCCTTCTTTTTCTCTGACTTTAACATCAGAGCGTTCAAATATGCCTTTGCAGGAAATACACTCATTCAGTTCTCTTACAATGGTTGATTTCCAATGTTCCGCACCGGATGACAGAAATTGACAAATAAAAAAATCAGCATATTTGTCGATTATAATTCCCGGTAATCCATCAGATTCAGAATACACAAGACGACATGCCGTGTTGGTATCAATAGAGATGAATTGACGATCCCGTCTTGCTTGAATGGCACGCTTAAGACGTGAGTGAAAAAAATCTGTTGAAATGATCTCATCTGGATCAAAAGACCACATCCTTACCATAATTTGTGAGTGGGGTGAATAGGCGCCACGCCCCAACAGCACTCCCTGTGCATTGAACACATCAACCGTTTCACCTTGTTTTGGATTTCCTTTTACTGTTGACACTGCTCCAGAGAAAATCCATGGATGACGCCTCATAACGGATTTTTCACGTTGGTTTTTTAATATAATAGAAGCATTCATTATGATTGACTTTTACCTTCCTTAAATCCCTTTTTAGCAATTTTCTGCTTTCAACTCTTTTTTTAATATTTTTCCAGTTGCCGTCATCGGGAGCGATTTTCTTATCTCCACTACTCTTGGGTATTTATACGCAGCCATCTGATTTTTTGACCATTCAATAATTTCTTGAGGAGTAGTTGTTTTGCCTTCTTTTAAAACCACATATGCTTTGACCTCTTCTCCATATTGTGAATTCGAAATACCAATAACAGAAGCGAGTGAAATCGCTGGATGGGTCAGAAGTACTTCTTCGATTTCCCTTGGATACACATTAAACCCGCCGCGAATAATCATATCTTTAACTCGATCAACAATATAAACATAGCCATCTTCATCTATTTTGGCTAAATCTCCGGTATGAAACCAATCCGTGTTTTGAAATGCATCCTTTGTTGCCTCCGGTTTTTTGTAATATCCTTTCATGACATTATGCCCTTGAACAATGATTTCACCAATTTCACCTGTAGGCACTTCTTTGTTTTCATGATCAACTAATTTTACCTGAACACCCCAGATAGGCGTTCCAATAGAACCCGGCTTTCTTATTTTGTTTAGCAAATTGAATGTAACTACAGGACTTGTTTCAGATAATCCATACCCTTCTAAAATGGGAATATTATATTTTTGTTCTATTCCTTTAAGGATTTCCAATGGTAAAGAAGCGCCACCAGAAACGCCAATACGCAGTGTTTTGGAAATTTTTTGAATATCAAATTTTTTGTCTTTGTCTTCATACATCAACAACTGCCAATACATGGTTGGTACCCCTGCAAATACAGTAACATGTTCATCCTGTATGGCGTTTAGAACTCCATCTGGCGTAAAACGCGGCATTAAAACAACTGTATTTCCCATTGAAAATGCAGCGTTCATTTGAACTGTTTGTCCAAATGAATGAAACAAAGGCAAAACAATCATATGAATGTCATCATGGGTAAGCTGAAGAAGATCATGAGAACTGATCATCGCATTCATCATCATGTTGGAATGCGATAGTTCAGCTCCTTTCGGAAGTCCTGTTGTTCCTGATGTATATAGAATCACAGCGGTATCATCTGGATTGGTTGAAACCATGTCAAATTTTGGCGATTGTTTTGCAATCAATTGCCCCATCGTTTGTGTACCTTCAATTGGAGAGGGTGCAGCAGGATCAGCAGTAACAACCCAAAAGTGGCGACATGTATCCGATGCTGCCTGAAAACCTTCAATTCCTTCATGAGCCATAGGAAGTTCAGGAGTACCCTGAAAACAAAAATAGGCTTTGGCTTCACTATCTTTCAAATGGTAAGCAATTTCGCGTGCTTTTAACAAAACATTGAGCGGTACAACAACAGCTCCTGCTTTCAGAATACCATAATAAAGAATTGGGAAATAGGGTAGATTAAGACAACTCAACGCCACCTTATCATTTTTTTTAATTCCGGCATTCCTCAGTCCATTGGCGACTTGATTGATCATCGCATTGACCTGATTATAGGTAAAATGCTTATTGGCAAAAATAATCGCCTTTTTTTCAGGATTATTTTTTGCGCTGTAATCAAAAGCAGATGCAAGATTTAACATGATTTTCTCCTTGTTATAATGTGGTTGTTTTGTTTTCTGAGGATTCCCCTTGTTTTACAAAAAGCCGCAGCGAGAATAATTAATGATGAGTTATATATTAGAATATTCTATTTTTGCAATAAGTATAGATATTGTTTTTAAAAGAATTACGTGGATATGTTTGGCAAAGGGATAAAAACACATAGGAGAGAAAAAGATAAGATAAATGCTGGCGGCCCCCTCCCGCGAGAGGGGAATTCTGCATATGCATCAAGCTAAGGGAATATGCTTAAATGCTGGTTGCAGTGCTCGTTCCCACGCTTTGCGTGGGAACGAGCTAAAAACGAGCTAAACCATTCTTCGATCGTTCCCACGCTGGAGCGTGGGAACGATCAATAAACGATCAATAAACCAGTTAATTTTTTAATTGAATGTTAAATGATGATGCTATTACTTTATTTATTATCTTGTATAAATGGTCATATAATATCGGCTTTGCAATAAACTCATCCATTCCAGCATCCAAACATTTTTCTCTAACCCCTCTCGTATTATCTGAAGATACTGCAATAATGGGTATGTTATGTGCTATAAAATCGAGTTCAATTGAATTTCGAATCAATCTCGTCAGTTCAAATCCGTTCATGTCTGGCAGTTGAATATCCATTAAAATCAAATCAAACATATCATGCTTCAGGATTTCCAGTGTTTCATTACCCGTTGTAACATGTGTAATCATATGTTGTGGAAGAAATCCATTAATCACTTCCTGATTAAATACATTATCTTCAACCGAAAGTATGGCTAATTTGATGTCTGACCTTTGATTTAATAGATCAACAGCCTGAATTGCTTCTTGTTTTTCAGAGATTGAACTATCTTTTGAAAAAGGAAGCGTTACAATAAACGTTGACCCAAACCCTTCTTCACTAACCACATGAATATCACCGCCCATAAGTTCAACTAGCTGTTTACATATAGAAAGACCTAATCCAATACCTTCATTTTTACGGTGCGAATTCCCTTGAACAAAAGAAATAAAAATATCTTGTTGTAAATAAGATGGAATTCCTATGCCTGTATCTGTTACTGAAAATTGAACAACAACTGAACTGTCGTCTTCTTTTTTCTTACTCACATATAATTGGATACTGCCTTTTTCAGTAAATTTCATTGCATTTTGCAGAAGATTGATGAGTATCTGTTTTAACTTGTTTTCATCTCCACATAACATATTGGGCACAGTTGATTCAACATGACAGATATATTCAAGTCTTTTTTCATCAATTCTTGATTCAATGAGCGCATTGATATCATGGATTGTATTTGTTAAGTTAAAGTCAAATTCATGTTTTTCAGATTTGTTGGCAGAAAGTCTAAAATAATCAAGCATGTTATCTATGAATTTTAATAAGGTGTGACTCGATAAATCGAGGATGTGAACATATTTCTGTTGATCAGATGAGAGTTCTGTTTTACTTAATAATTGTGTCATGCCGAGAATTGAATTCATGGGCGTACGTATTTCATGACAGACGCTTGCTGCCACTTGTTTTTTGACTTTATAAGTTGAAGCCAACGCTGCATGAATATTATGAACCACACCTTCCACTTGTTTGATGTCACTAATATCAATACCCGAGTATAAATATGTATTTTCTGAAATATCATCATACTCAAAACGCTCAACTACATAGGTTCTATTTGTACAGTGTCCCCATATCCACTTGTTAGGGTCTAGTGTAGCAAAGATCAAATTGCTTTCACATGTTTCACAGGATACTGTCATTTTATGGCAGTTGCAGCATTTGGGATTGTTAAAAAATTCAAAAAATTTACTATTACCATAAGGTATGGAGGAGTCAGGCGCTTTGATGTAAACAAAGACTGGGAGCTGGTCAAGCATTTTAAACAAGTTATCTTTTATTTGAATTTGTTTCCTACCGATCATACTTATTTTCCTCCTCTGCTTGATTGGGCCTTGATCATCGTTTCGGCCACTGATTTATAAATTATAAAAATTGATACATCATAATGTACCTATATAAAAATACAATACTATATATAGAAATATTTATTTTAAGTGGCCCAAACGATGATCAAGGATCACGGCCACTTAATTGACAAAATAATTTGATGCTTTGCAGTTATGATGCCAAAACAATAATAAGAAGCTGATTATAGAATATGTACATCATTTCAAATAGATATGAATAGATGAATAGTATGAAACATTAAAAGGAGGTGATCATTTCGCCATTTTTAATTTTTAGTTTTTTTTCAAAAAAAAAAAAATAAATAAAATCAAATAGTTATTTAAAATAATAACAGATAGGCCAAATGGCCAAATGGTCTGAACCATGAACCATGATTCTCATATCTTGATTTTTCAAGAAGTTAATCATGAAATCCTATAATCAAGCGAATCAAGGTTCAAGACAATGGCCGAAACGATGATCAACGCCTTTTTTTTTAATTCGATATCGAAATGTATAATAGCTCATGTTTAACAGCTTAGCTGCTTCAACCATATTGCCATCTGATTTTTGAAGGGCTTCTTTAAGATAATGGGTTTCCAGTGCTTCTAAATCGATGCCCTGTTCAGGTAAAGGTGGAAAGCATTCTGTAGATGGTTCTTTAGTGCAAGGTATTTTGGGTGTATAGATATGATCTATTGTTAAATTTTCAAGGGTTATCAAATCTCCTTCACTCACAATTACGGCTCGTTCAATGATGTTTCTCAATTCACGGATATTGCCTTTCCAATGATAATCTTTTAAAAATCCTTGAGCATCTTTGGAAATACCCTTAAACAGTTTATGATGTTTTTTACTCAATTCTGTGAGAAAATATTCAGATAACGGGATAATATCGTTTGGGCGTCTATTTAATGAAGGCAGTTTTAAACAAAACACGGCTAATCGGAAGAATAAGTCTTGCCTGAACAATCCCTTTTCGATCAATACATCTAAATCCTTATTGGTTGCAGATATAACCCTGCTATTTATGACCCGTTTTTCAGTACTGCCTACTTTATAGAATTCACCATTTTCTAAAAACCGCAACAGCTTTGCCTGACAATCCAGCTTCAAATCAGCTACTTCATCAAGGAAAAGTGTACCGCCGTCTGATTGTTCAATAAGCCCTTTTTTACCAGTAGATGTCGCTCCAGTAAATGCGCCTTTTTCATAGCCAAATAACTCGCTTTCAACCAATTCACTAGGTATTGCTGCACAATTCACTGTAATAAATGGTTTGTTAAAATTCATGCTTTGGTAATGAATGGCACATGCAATCAGTTCCTTTCCCGTGCCTGATTCACCTAAAATCAGCACAGGTGTGTCGGTACTTTTAGAGACTTTTTTTACAGCCTGCATCACATGCTGAATGCTTGAATCCTGTCCTATGAACGAATAAGGCATATGTTCATTCAAGTATTTATACTGAAGTTCCTGAATTTTTTTTCGCATACGGATGGAGTCAAGGGCATTCTTGATGGTAATGCTCAAGGAATCAATCTGTAAAGGCTTCACCACATAATCATACACACCCAGTTTCATTACAGAGATGATGGTCTGAGCATCTTCATACGCAGTTAATATAATCACCAGCACTTCTGAATTGGTAGATCGGATACGTTTTAAAGCCTCAATTCCATTCATATCCGGTAATCCAATATCCAGCAGAATTAAATCCGGTGGATTTTGTTTTAGTTCATCGATTGCTTCTTTGGCTGTACCAAAGGAAAAAATGGTATAGTCATTTTGAAATCCGAGCGTTATTCCACGGCGGATTGAAGGTTCATCATCAATAATATAGAGTGTAAATGTTGGCATTTTAAATGTATTTCATTGATAAAAAAATTATATGGAACGAAAAGTTATTCTAACCGATATTGAGTAGGGGCGAGGCATGCCTCGCCCCTACTTCTCATTTTGCTCTCAATTGTGAAATTTAATATCTATTTTAGGTTCTACTGATTTTACATTTTTCCAATCATTTGAAACATGTTCAGCATGCCACAAATCATAATTTCTTTGCAGGTTTAGCCATACTTCAGGTGATGTCTTAAAAGCCATAGATAATCTAAGTGCCATATCTGGTGTAACCGATCCTTTTTCATTTAATATTTTAGATAATGTTTTTCTGGATACTCCTATTAGTTTCGCAAAATTAACAATTTTTATATTAAACGGTTCAAGGTATAAACCTTTTAAAACTTTGCCGGGATGTGAAGGTGGTCTTTTTCTCTCTATCATAAGTGTTATCCTTCGCATGTTTGGGTTGAATTCCTTTTTTGCTGCCAGTGGTAAAAAACTCTTCAAGCCCTTTATGTGAGAATGATTTGATCATGGATTAAAGTAACCTTATAGGTTACATTTATCAAGCACTATTTTAACAAGAGGCTTCAAAATATGGTATCATTCCATATTATTTTCCATACTTTTATATTGACGATGTCGCGCAACTTATCTATTAAATCAACTATGAATTTTACATGGGATGAAAATAAAAACAATAAAAATATCGAAAAACACGGGGTGTCTTTTTATACCGCGCAATATGCATTTCAGGATAAACAACGTATTATTCTTGAGGATGTTAAGCATAGTGAATCTGAAAGTCGATTCTTTTGTTTAGGTAAAATTGAGGGAAAAGTTTTAACCGTTAGATTTACAGTAAGAGGTAATCAGATTAGAATTTTTGGAGCTGGTTTTTGGAAAAAAGGAGAGAAAAGATATGAAAAAGAAAATTCCATACACGAATGAACCTCAAGATGTTGACTTAGATAATGCAACACGAATTAAAGATTTTCTCCCGTCTCCTGATCAATTAGTATTTAAAGAAGATACTATCAAAATAACATTAGCTTTAAGTAAACAAAGTGTTGAGTTTTTTAAACAAGAGGCTTCGAAATATGGTATAAAATACCAAAAAATGATTCGTAATTTAATAGATAAATATGTTGAAGCGCATTCAAAAATATTTCATTAAAATCCCAAAGCAAAGTTAAGGGCTAATTGAAGATCATTCATTTTGTTTGAACTTAATTTTGTTATAAGTGAACCTATTTTAGCTTTCGATACTGTTTGAATATGATCAAGGTTTATCACACATTCATGTTTCATCCCATCATCTATATTCAAAATAACTTCCGAGGGAATATCACGGATTGTTGAAGTTATTGGAGCTATGGTAACCTCGCCAAGAAATTTAAGAGCAGAATCTCTTGTAAGAATAACGACAGGCCTTTTCTTATCCGGATTTTCAAATTTATACCATCTCACTTCACCTCGTTTCATTAATCACACCAGATTTGTTCATTTTCCCAAACACTAAATTCATCGTGCTTTACAGGATAAAGTAAATAACCTTTTTTATGTTTTTTTTCTAATTTTTGGGATGTTATATCAACCAGCTCAATGTTTAACAATATATGTTCTTTTTGAGTACATTTTAATTTTTCATTCATAGGAATAAAAAATCCATTTTCTAATCTTTTTGCTTCAACAATCATATTTGGCCCCTCTATCGTTCGGTCGGTCATGATAATAACGCTATAGGCAATCGTCATACCGGCGAAAGCCGGTATCCAGTAAATTCAATACGTTCTTAGCTTGATGCATATGAGGTTACTACCTCGCCCCTACAATTTTCCTATGTTGCAATTATTTATCTGAAAAGTTGAAGCGCATTCGTAACACTCAAAAATAGTTAATAAAAGATCGAAATAGTGAAACTATATAAGATTCATCTTTTTTTTCAAGAGGAATATGAATGGAAAATTCTGCTCCCCCTAAATCTGAACGGGATACATTGATCATGCCATGATGGTCAAAAACAATACGCTGGCAGAGACTCAATCCTATACCTACACCAGAAGATTTTGTGGTGAAAAACGGTTCAAATATTTTGTCTTTGAGGTTATCTGGAATACCCGGGCCAGAATCACAAATGCGAATCTCTGCAATTTCCTTTTTGGATAGTGAGGAAATGGATATACTTTTTTGTCCTTGAGTATTATATAGTGCCTCAGCAGCGTTTGTTATCAAATTCAAAATGACCTGCTCTATGAGCTGCGGGTCAATAAATGCCACTATGGGTTCTTCAGAAATTTCTATGTTCAACTGAATATCAGATTTACGCAACAGCGTTAAACTGAGTTGAACTGCTTTAGTGATACACAGATTGATATCATATTTGCCTAGTTGAAGATGAAATGGCCTAGAAAAATCAAGTACGAGTTTAATAATAGAGTTGATCTTGGAAATATCAGTTTCAATATTAGCAATACTTTCCTTCACAAGTTCAGCCTGTTCTGGCTGATGACAATTCTTTTTAATATGGTCCAAAGTTAGGCTGATTCCAGAAAGCGGATTCCTGATCTCGTGAGCTATGCTAGCAGCAACACGACCGAGCGATGCCATTTTATCTTGAAGGATCAATCTGTTTTCAAGTAATTTGCTCTCGGTAATATCAATGATATTAAGTAAGTTTACAATTTCTTTCTGATACTTAATTTTATTCAACTGGCAATAAATCCACAGTATTTTTTGCGAGCGTTTGTCTTGGGAATCAATCAATAGCCTCAAATCCATTTCAATAATCATACTCAAGGTGTCAGACAACAAAAAGTGTTGAATTTGGCTTATTTTTTCCTGATCATCCGGATGAACCATTTCTTGACATTGAAAAGAAAGGATACTGGGAATTTTTTCTGACATATTTCTAAATATACGATCAACAACTCGATTATAAAAAATACAGCGAGTTTTATTCAGAATCGCAATGCCAATTGGAGAGTTTGCCACGAGTTGTC
>PDZT01000144.1 GCA_002753105.1 Deltaproteobacteria bacterium YD0425bin50
ACTTATGAACTCGCTACGTCTGGATTTAGTACAACTGGCGTTACGTTTTGTACACTGTTGCCAATGCGAAGTATTCCTTTTAAAGTCGTTTATCTTCTGGGTATGAATGATGGTGAATATCCAAGAAGTGCCAAACCCGTTGGCTTTGATATCACAGAAAAACACAGAAAAATGGGAGACAGATCAAAACGCAATGAAGATAGGTATTTGTTTTTAGAAGCCTTGTTATCTGCAAGAGAATATTTTATCATCAGTTATATTGGCCAAAGCATTCGGGATAACTCAGCCATGCCTCCATCTGTGCTTGTTAGTGAGCTTTGCGATTATATACATCAAGGATTTATCAGTGAGCACACAGAAGCGATTCTATCTCAACTAACGACTCATCATCCGTTACAGCCATTTAACCAAAACTATTTTACGGATCATTCCAAATGGTTTACTTATTCCAAAGCAAACTATCTCGCTTTTAAAGCAAATACTGAACACAAACAATTTTCAGAGCCTTTTTTTAACAAACCATTACCCGCTATACATGAATCTGAATTTGAATGGAATCAGATAACAATAGAACAGTTGTGTCATTTTTTTAGAAATCCTGCAAAATTTTTAATTGAAAAAAGACTTAATACAATTTTAGACTTAAAATTACCTGCTTCTTTTCTGGAAACAGAGCCGTTTGAACTGAATGCATTAGATAAATATGGTCTTTTAGAACAAATGCTATCTGCTTCTACAGAAGAAAATAATGTATCGAATGATGATTATTTTCACATGCTGAAAGCACAAGGAAAATTACCCCATGGCGGTTTAGGCGAACTTTCATATCAGCGCCTAGCATGTGAAGCAGGAGATTTTTTAGATACAATTCAATCGATAACCGGAGCGACTGCTCCTTATATGATCAACAACCAATTTCCAGTAGTTTCTGTTTCATTAGTCAAACCCAGTGTAACCCTTTCTGCCAAACTCAAGTGTCTGTATCCTAAAGGACAGGTTTTTTTTAGGCCTGCCAAAATTAAAGCGTATGATTATTTAAGGGCATGGATCTATCATCTCATTTTAAATAGTGATGAGTTCGATATACCTGAAGTATTTGCAAAACAAACCTATCTCATTGGGAAAAAAAATGGAGCTATCGGAAAAAAAAATGGCCTTTTGATATTCAAACCAATGGATTACATTCATGCAAAAACCTATTTATCTGAGTTGGTAGATTTATTTTTTCAGGGATTACACTGGGTTTTATGTTTTTTTCCAAGTACTTCTCATGCGTATGCCAGCAGCTTTAAACAATCTCAAAAGAAACAAAAAGCACTACAGGAAGCATCAAAAGAATGGTATAATGGCTATTTAATCAAAGGTGAATCTGAAAATCCTTATGTTCAAAAAGTCTTTGGAGAAACCATGCCAGAAACCGATGAATTTACCACATTGGCTTTGAGGGTGTTTAAGCCTATCATGTCGAATAGTTAAAAAAACTCATAACAATTTACAATTTACAATTGCTACTCTTTTTATTTATCTAAAAATCTGTAGATCATCTCAAAAAAAACTCATAACGGAGTAATATCTATGCAGCAACTTAAAAAATGGTTCAGCAGTTTACTTGTATTCATAGTCGTGCTCGTTCTGGTAGGAAATACAAAAGCCGACATAAAAAAAATACTTTTGAGTGAGGAAGCGGAATGGCCGCCTTATACTTATGAAAAAAGCGGCACTCCCAGTAAAGGACTCTCTTTAGCATTGATGACCGAGATTTTCTCCAGATTGAAGATAGATATGGATTTTAAATTGTTCCCCCAAAATCGATGCATTGAACAAATGAGAGAGGGAACACGAGATGCAATGACCTTGATCAGTAAAAATAAAGAGCGCGAAAAATTTTTAGAATTTTCAGAACCTCTCGTGGAGTCTCGGGGCTTGATTTACTATTCCAGTACCCGAAAAACCCCATTTATTTGGGATAGCCTTTCTGACTTAAAAGGGCATCGCATCGGAATTGTTTTGGGATACAACTACGGTGATGACTTTATAAAATCCCGCGAAAAGTACGCTTTAAAAGTTTCAGAAGTAACAACCCTTGAACAAAATTTTGAAAAATTGATTGTCGGACGCATTGATATAATGCTGGCAAATCAAGCAGAAGCGAGTGAGTTCATACGACGCAATCTGGAGTACCATGAAAAACTTAAGGCAGCAGACAAACCCTATTTATCCTATTTTTACCATATTGGCTTTTCCAAAAAATCTTCTGCGCGGGTATTGTTACCAAAGATCAACGAAATCATCCAACAGATGAAAGCCGAAGGAATACTTGATAAAATCATTGCTGAGTATTTGTTGTGAACCATATTTAAATTATCTAAATATCTGTATAAGGCACGAAGCATCGGAATAGGCAAATAAATGAGAAGAGATATGTCTTCACCTAATGTATTGTTCAAACATTCCATTGCAACTCAATTACTCAGCATGGTTTTTGCCATTTACTTGCTCATAACCATAAATGCGACTGGCGTCCAAATGATTGCGGAATACAACAATACCCAAGATCGCATTGTCAGTGAGTTGCAAAATTTGGAAACGATTTTTCAGCCCGGATTAAGTCAATCACTCTGGAGTATGGACATAAACCAGTTGAATGCGATGTTAAAAGGTATTATGAAGATACCGATCATTGTAGGGGTAAAACTTGAGGGTGTTAGCAAAAAACAACAGAAAGCCAGCGGTTGGATCATGACTGAAGAAGGCGAACCGCTATTAATTGATGTTTCCGGTAAATCACTTCCCGACAAACCACACTTGTTTTCTCGCTTGTTCTTACATCAATTCAAAGTAACGTATATTGATGAGAATGTGAAAGAAGTGGTTGGGATCGCCGTATTTTATTCCAGTACAACGATCGTACTAAACCAGATTAAACATAGTTTCATTTTTATTATTGTGAATGCTTTAATAAAAACCATCGCCTTGTGGGTAATTTTCCTTGTAGTGAGTCGAGTATTACTCACCCGTCCTTTATCTGTTTTGATTCAATCGGCCGAACAGATTAATCTGGATAATCTAGAGCATATCCATATTAATCTGAAAAATCGAAGTCGTAATGAGTTAAAGATACTGGAAGAAGCGCTGATCACGATGGTTCAAAAATTACTCATAGCTAGAACGGATTTACAAAAGCTGAACCAATCACTGGAAGAAAAAATTCAGGTACGTACCCAGCAATTGCAGCAAAAATCTGAAGAATTATCCCAGAAGAATGAAGAACTGGCAAAAGTCAGTCGTTTTAAAAGCGAATTTCTGGCAAATATGAGTCACGAAATACGCACACCTATAAATGCAGTTATTGGTTTTACAGGACTTGCCTTAAAAACTGAACTTAGTCCTAAACAGTATGATTACATCGTCAAAATAGAATCATCTGCTACGTCACTCCTTGGAATTATTAACGATATTCTTGATTTTTCTAAGATAGATGCCGGGAAATTAGAGATGGAAGCCATTGATTTCAATCTTGAGGATGTCATCAATACCGTTGCCAATATTGTTGCTGTAAAAGCAGCGGAAAAGGAGATTGAGTATATTCATACTATCGCAAGCGATGTGCCGCTTTCATTAATCGGCGCTCCCCTGCGTTTGAGACAAATTTTAATCAATCTGAGCAATAACGCTGTCAAATTTACAGAGTCAGGCCATGTTTTGGTAAAAACCGAACTAATAGAAAAAGATGATCAGTATTGTCAGCTTAAGTTCTCAGTTTCAGACACAGGTATAGGAATGACGGATGAACAACTTACAAAATTATTTAGCGCGTTTTCGCAGTTAGATAACTTTGTAACTCGGAAATTTGGAGGAACCGGGCTTGGATTGACGATATCCAAACGTCTGGTGGAAATGATGAACGGGGAGATACATGTTACCAGTGAAATCGGGAAGGGAAGCACTTTTTCTTTTACAGTACGTTTTGCCTATAAACCACTGGAACAAGTAAAAAACGACGCAACCCTTATTATTCAATCTCCTGTAATCAGTACGGATATGATTAAAAACGCCAGAGTTCTTCTGGTCGAGGATAATGAGTTAAATCAGCAGTTAGCGATAGAGATATTGATGGGTGAAGGCCTCATTGTAGAAACAGCCAACAATGGTCAGGAAGCAATCGACGAGGTCAATCAATCAGAATATGATATTGTCCTAATGGATGTTCACATGCCGGTAATGGGTGGATATCAAGCTTCACGTATCATCAGGCAAAATGAAAAATTTAAAGAGCTGCCAATTATTGCTATGACAGCTCATGCCATCAGCGGAGCAAGAGAAGAATGTATTGACGCAGGGATGAATGACTATATCACAAAACCAATAGACATTTCGGAATTATTTTCAGTTCTTATGAAATGGATAAAACCGGGAATCAGGGAATTAAGCCAAGATTCGCAAAACAGATTAGAAAAGCCTAAATATAAGGATGACCTCATTGATTTTCCGGATATGTTGGATGGTATTGATATTCAATCTGGTTTGGCAAGAATTAAGGGGAATAAACGATTTTTTAAAGAATTACTCATCGGTTTTTCAAAAAAGTACGCCAACATCACCGAAAAAATCCGATCTCAACTAGAACAAGGAAATTTATCTGAAGCTGAACGGTTGATTCATACAGTAAGGGGGATTGCCGGGAATATCTCTGCTATTGAAATTTTTTCTGTAGCCAGTAAATTAGAGATTGCTGTCAACGAGAAAAAAGAAACAGATTACATGGAATTATTGCCTGATTTTGATAAAGCGATGCGTAACGTTTTAACTTCATTAAAAATTTTAGAGCCAACTTATAGAATTATGCCAAATAATATTGCAGATCATGACACATTTTTTGATAGGGAAAGCATTAAACCTATTTTACTCGAACTGCATCATTTGATTAAAAATGATAGCCCTGATGCATTGGATAGTTTTATACGCTTTAAGGAACATGCCGGAAATTCAATCCTCATAGAAGAGATCAACCAACTTGACGAACAGATCAATAATTTTGATTTCCCCAAAGCGTTTCATTTGTTAGAAAAAATTGCGGGAAACATGAATATTTCATTCAAGGAGGAATAATTCATGGAAAAAAAATCATTTCTCAAAGGCAAACCACCCATTGGCATATCTGATTTTAAATATTTACAGGAACAGGAATTATACTATGTCGATAAAACGTCACTGATA
This sequence comes from Deltaproteobacteria bacterium YD0425bin50, assembly GCA_002753105.1. Taxonomy (GTDB): domain Bacteria; phylum Desulfobacterota; class Desulfobacteria; order Desulfobacterales; family YD0425bin50; genus YD0425bin50. The sequence goes on from PDZT01000144.1 coordinate 5,218, forward strand.
CAAAAAATCTGGGAGAATTCATCTCAGGTTTTGCTGTTTCCTCGGCCCAGACGTTTTGGCAAGACGCTCAATTTATCTATGCTACGGTATTTTTTTGAAAAAACAGATGATTCAACTGCATCTCTTTTTGATGGTCTTTTTATTTTTCAACAGCCTGAAATGATGGCACATCAAGGTCAATATCCGTTGATTTACCTGACTTTTAAAGATGTAAAAGAGATGACATGGGAAAATTGCCTGAATCATTTGAGGCATCTACTCGTTACGGAGTGGTTTCGTGTTGCACCTCTCATTAAATCTTGTCAAAAAACCCCTGAAGAAGATCGTATCTTAACGGCTTTTGCAAACCATACAACGACACAGATTGAATTGCAAAATTCATTACTGATAATGATGTCGTTACTTTGGAAAGCTACGGGTCAAAAAACGATTGTTTTAATAGATGAATACGACACTCCGATCCACGCTGGTCATCAGTATGGATACTACGAAGAGATTATTTTATTTATGCGCAATCTATTAAGCGCTGCCTTTAAAGACAATTCTTATCTGCAAAAAGGCGTTATCACAGGCGTGTTAAGGGTTTCCAAAGAATCCATTTTTACAGGGTTAAACAATATAACCGTTCGTTCGATCATCGATTCTGAGTTTAGCACGTATTTTGGGTTTACTGAAACAGAAGTCGAAACCATGTTGCAGGATTTTTCTGTGGTCAATCCTCAGGAAGTCAAAGACTGGTATAATGGGTATGTGTTTGGCAGGGAGGTTATCTATAATCCATGGTCTATTTTGAATTATTTAAATAGTGAAGACCGTCAACTCAAACCCTACTGGATTGATTCCAGCAGCAATGATCTGGTGCGCGATCTTATTTTACAAGGCCCCATGTCTTTGCGTGAACAAATAGAAATTTTATTGCGAGGGGAATCCATTAATTCTGTGTTGCATGAAACTATTGTTTTAAGAGATATTGCGGCAACAGAAGAAAATATTTGGAGTCTGCTGACGTTTTCTGGTTATCTTAAAGCATTAAATCCAAAACAAGTACACACTCGAATATACTATGACTTGTCTATACCTAATATGGAAGTACTTCGTTTTTATGAAGATACGATCCAACTCTGGCTGAACAAGCAAATCGGAGATTCCCGGCTACAGCATTTGTTAAAATCCTTGTTGAATGAAGACATAATCAGTTTCGAACAATACCTTTCTGAAATGGTGGAGACCGTGTTAAGTTATCATGATACTTCAGGAAGCGAGCCGGAACGAGTCTATCATGCTTTTGTGCTCGGTTTATTGGTGAATTTAGGTTCTCAATATACTGTACGCTCGAATCGGGAATCTGGTTTTGGACGGTATGATGTGATGCTGATTCCAAAGAATTCTCAACAAACCGGTTTTGTCTTTGAATTCAAGAAAGTCGATGGAAAGTATGATAAAACCTCTAAAACGGCTATGAAAAGTGCATTAAAACAGATTCAGGATAAAAATTACGCGTTAGAATTAAAAGCAACAGGCGTTCAAAAAATAGTGGGGATTGGCGTAGTTGTTCATAGTAAAAAGGTTTGGGTACAAGCAGTAAATTTATGAATAAAAAAAATAGCCCAGAGGCTTTGAAAATTTATATATGATGCAAAAGTTCTTTAAGTTGTTCAATTTCTTCGGGTGTCGGAGGCATGATAGGCGTCTGATTGCCTGAATCTTTTTCTTTCATTCTTGAGATAATCAATGCAAGTTCGTGAATGGTTGGATATTGAAAAATAGACGAAACTGCTAAATTCATACCAAACTGCTGTTGAATACGATTTGCCATTTGAACTGCTTTAAGGCTGTGACCGCCGAGATCAAAAAAAGAATCGGAAATGCTGATATGTTCAAGCCCAAGCACAGTTTTCCAAATGCTCATCAGGTGAGCTTCAGTCTCGTTTAACAGTACAGTATCTGTTTTAGATGCAAATTTTATAGTATATATGGATGGATCAGGCAAACGTTGTCTATCCACTTTGCCATTAGCTGTGCGTCTAAACTCGTCTAACAGCACAATGGTTGTTGGAATCATATAATTCGGAAGCTGAGATTTCAAATGTATTCGTAGGTCTTCACTATTGAGTTTATGTTGACTGGTTACATAGCCCGTTAACTCTAAACCTGATCCTTGAAATGGCTTAGCAATGACTACCGCTTCAGTAACCATTGGGTGTTGCAATAGGCACTGTTCTATTTCATGCAATTCAATCCGATGACCGCGAATTTTAACTTGATCGTCATTTCTACCCAGAAACTGGATATTGCCATCTTCCTGAAATCGGCCAATATCTCCAGTACGATAAACAAGTCCATTGGGTTTAAATGGATGGGGTATAAAACGTTCATCAGTGAGCTTTGTGTCATTCAAATAACCTCTCGCTACATTTACGCTGTCAATAAAAATTTCACCTCGAATACCTATTGGAACAGGCCTCATCTGTGCATCAAGAATAAAAATTTGCGTATGATCAATTGGAGAACCGATAGGAGGTAATAATTCCATGTCAACATGATCTTTACCAGACATACGGTACGAGGTAACCACATGAGTTTCTGTGGGTCCATACTGATTATGCAGAATAACATCTGGATGTGCTTTTAAATAGGTAATGAGTTCCGGAAACAGTTTAAGTGTTTCACCAGAAGTAATGATATGCTGTAAAAAGGAATTCGTTGATATGGTCTTGGCATAAGTAAACAGCATGTGCAGAGCGGTAAATGGTAAAATGATGATGTTAATTTCATGGTTAATGAGATATTCAGACAGTTGGGGCATATCATAGCGCATATCTTCAGGAATAATATACAAGGTACTTCCCGATGCTAGACTATACAAAATCTCCTGAATAGAGACATCAAACCCTAATGCGGCAAAATTCAAAATTCGCAACTTTGTCCCCGTTTGTTTTATTTGCCATGAAATCAGGTTGTTTATACAACGATGGGTTTGCATAACGGCTTTAGGCTTACCAGTTGATCCAGAAGTAAATAATACATACGAAAGCTGATCAGCAGATGGGTAGGCATGTTTCGGGTTATCCTGATCAACAAGTTGAACTTGCTCAATATCTACGATGTTTTCCGGATTCATTATTTTATTTAACGCATGAACATAATTTTTTTGAGTTAACATGATGCGGCAGTTACTTACTTCAATCATATACTGAATTCTGGATTCTGGATAATTTGGATCAACGGGCATATAAACACCATGCGCTTTAAAAATACCGAGCATGGCGATCACAACAGAAGGAGAGCGTTCAAGCATTACCCCAACACGATCTTCAGGCTGTAATTTCTTAACATTCATTAGATAATTGGCAAGAGAATTTGCCATGTGATTTACCTGCTGATAATTCATCTGACCATTTTTAAACACCAAGGCAATATGGTCTGCATTTTTCGTTGATTGTTCTTCAATTAATTGAATCACAGATACGTCTTGATATGTATCATCAAGTTTACACTGGCTAAGTATCCGATCCCGCTCTATACTATCCATTAGTAAAATATCATTGAGGGGTATATCCGTTTTTTGGACAATTGACTGAAGCACCATTTCAAAATGTCGCGTCATTCTTCTGATTGTAGTTTCATGAAATAAGTCTGTGTTGTATTCCCATGTGGCCATCATACCATGAGGCGTTTCTGCCATCATCAATGTCAAATCAAATTGAGCTATCCGCTGCTTAATGTGCATCGATTCAAGTTTTAAATCATCAAGCAATAAAACTGGCCCCTTTTGTTTTAAAGCAAAAGCACCTATATTTTCCATACGATATGTTTTTTGTAAGGCAAACATAACTTGAAATAATGGAGAACGATCTCGTTTAGGATTCAGGTATTCCACAAGAAGTGAGAATGGAAAATCCTGATGATTAAGATCAGACAAGACGATATCCCGAACATAGGTTAAATGATCTTGAAACGAGCGATTTTCTTTAATAGTCGCTCGAATAACAAGTGTATTTGTAAAAAAACCAACAATATCTTGAAAAAAAAGTTTGCTACGTGAAACGGTTGGAGTGCCAATAAGAATTTCGTTTTGGCCTGAATATCTGGAAAGTAAAATTTGCAATGCCGAAAGATAAACCATATAAACTGTTG
>PDZT01000145.1 GCA_002753105.1 Deltaproteobacteria bacterium YD0425bin50
AAAAACGGTAATACTCACAACTGTAAAAAGCTGATTCATTCAATTAAAGGTGTGTCGGGAAATATTGGGGCAACAGAGTTAAGCAGGAAGGCTGCGGATTTGGAATTGAGTATTATACATAAACATGAACCGGTTCATAACAACGATGCATTACTGGATTCCTTTGAAAACAGTTTAAGTATCGTTTTACAATCCATTCATGAACTAAAAAAGAATGACATTGCTGAAGAAAAAAATGAATTCGTATTATATCAGAATATTCCATTAGATATGTCACAAATCGAGCCTGAATTAAAAAAGTTGAAAAGTGCGTTACAGATTAACGACATAGATGTTGAAACTATTTTAGCAGACATTAAAAAGAAATTAGGAGCGCCTGTATTTAAAAACTATTTCAATAAACTTGAAGCTGAAATTGATCATTTTGAATTTACGAAAGCGCAACAGTCATTGCAGAACTTACTTAATCAACGTCATTAGCATCTGTTACGCTTACACTTTGACTTTTTTTTGCTTTTTTTATTCGTTGTTACCTGATTATTATCACAATATTTTCCCCACATTTTGTGAAATTCTTCTTCAAGTGACTGGGTAAATTCTTGTGCATTCATCAAGGGCGATGATGTCATCATTTTTCGAAGATTAACTCTTAATTCATCGATTTTATGTATATCTTTTGAAAGTGATATGGCTTTGTCAATATAATCCTTGATTGAATATACGGCCATATCTCCCAAGCCCACATTCGATAAAATACTAAGTCCAACACGAGATACATGAGTTTGTCCTACTAAAGAAACAACTGGGACACCCATCCATATGGCTTCACATGTTGTTGTGGTGCCATTATAGGGAAACGTATCTAAGCCGATATCAATATGATTATAAAATTCAAGATGTTTTAGAATTGGGTCAATATAGCCCGAAAAAATAATTCGCGTAGATAAAATACCATTTTGTTCAAAAATACGTAATAGCTGCTTGGTACTTAATGGGTCTGAAAGCAATCTTGATTTTAATACAAGTCTTGAATTCTGAACAGATTTTAATATTTCAGCCCATGTTTCAATGACCTTGGAATTAATTTTTGCACGATCATTAAATGATCCAAAAGTAATATGACCTAAGTTTTTATAAGGCAGTTCTGAAGGTAATAATGTCCCTTCTATAGGTTTATAGCAAAGAAAAGTCTTAGGTAAACGGATTAATGTTTCTGAATAATAATTATCTGTTAGGCCTTCAGGGTCAGTATAGGCATCAGTAAGTCTATAATCCATCGTCAGCAATCCAGTAGTATCAGGATAGCCCAAGTATGTTACTTGTATTGGCGCGGGTTTCATAGAAAATAATCTCATACGGTTATTGGCCGTATGACCAGCAAGATCAATTAAAATATCAATTTGATCATACTGAATTTGAGTAAATGCCTCTTCATCTGTTAATACACTAATATCATTCCACTGATCACAGTACAGTTGCATTTTTGAAGTTATATTATCTGGAATCGATACATTGGAGTAGCCAAAAATTTCATATTCATCGTGATTATGATACGCTAAAATATTTTCAATAAAATAAGACACCGAATGAAGTCGAAAATCGGGTGAAACATATCCAATCCGTAGTCGTTTTCGTGGAGATAGCTTGTTTAAATAAAAAACAGGTGTTGATGGATTGCAGGTAAACTGATTTGCCCATATCAGATGTTGGTCTAAAAATTCTTTTGGATTAATGCCATCTATATAGTGAAGGCATAGAAGTAAATTGGAATGTGCCATTGCAAAGTCAGGTTTGCATTTTAAGGCTTGACGATAACTCGACAGAGCATTTCCATAGTCTCCCTGATCTTTAAACACATTTCCTAAATTATTGTAAGCCTCGGCAAAATCAGATTTTAGCAAGATGGAATGCTGATAACAAAATTGCGCTTCGGATATCTTGTCTTGACGCTTAAATGTATTGGCCAGATTAAAATATGAATCCGGGTCTTTTGGGTTTAACTGGATAGCTTTTTTAAAGCAGGAAACCGCTTCATTGTATTTACCAATACCAGAAAGTACAATACCTAAATTGTGGTAAGCCTCAGCATAATCAGGTTTATATTGTAAAGAACGTTGATAAGCAAGCACTGCATCAATATATTGTTTTTGGTCTTTAAGTGCGTTCGCTAAATTAAAATGTGCTTCTGCCAATGAGGGTTTTAATCTTATGGTATTTTGATAACAAGTGATTGCTTGTCTTAACATGCCGTTATGCTGATAAATATTTCCCATATTATAATAAGCGACAGAATCCTCCGGGTTGATATGAACGGCTTGTTGATAACAAAATAAAGCTTCTTGCATCAAACCGAGATCACCCAACGCATTTGCCATATTAAAAAAAGCTTCTGAAAATTTAGGATTCATTTTAATAGCCATTTGGTAACATGTAATTGCACCATGAAGGTGTCCTTGACGATGAAAATCAACACCTTGATTATAATACGTCATGTATAATGAACGATCATGAATGGGGATATTGACTTGGCTATTCATCTGCATGAGTGTCTTCATTCATTTTATGGGTTAATAAGGTAGTCAATATTATCTTTTCCATGTTTCTTCCTCCATACTTAACGGCAACTACAAGAAAAATCTAAAATTTTTTTTTCTAAACTAAGAATACAGGCAAGTTTCGTAATTAGGGAGGAACATTTCAATCATAAATTTTTCTTCATTGTTGACGGGATTCTCACATTAAGTTAGATTTAGGAATCAATTTAAAAATAAGGCTTGTACAGTTATCATTTTTTTTTAACAAAAATTATTGTGAAAGGATCAGATTCATGGGGTTCGTATTTATTATTTGTGTTATTTTGGGATTGTGGTGCATAGCCGCAATGATTATTTATCGTAATAGTATTTCGTACAGAAAAGCAGATCAGATCATTTTTGCGAAGACTCAAGATCATGTGGATATTGCTTTGCATCGGTATTTACCCAGAGGACAAACCAAAAAAAATTGTCCTGTGATTCTGTGTCCCGGGCTTGGAGCCAATCGATATAACATGGATATGGATGATCAGTATTCTATTGCAATTCATCTTGCCAATCAGGGATATGATTGTTTTATTCTTGAACTTAGAGGCGTTGGTTTATCAGAGATGCCTGAAAAATATTATTTAGGCCGATGGAAAATTACGTTTGAAGATTTTGTACGTAAAGATATTCCTGCAGCAATCCAAAAAGTCTTGTCCATCACTTTCGCAGACCGTGTTCATTGGGTTGGTCACAGCATGGGCGGCATGGTTTTATATGCCTATGCGATTGAACAAAAAAATCAGTTTATCCAATCAGGAACAATTATTGCCTCACCAGCCAATTTTAATTATATGGCAAAAATGTCCAAATTGGCACAGTTCGGTAAATTTATTTTACATTTTTTCCCAGTGCTCCATTTACGGTTATTTACATTTCTGGCATTACCCGGTATTGGGTGGCTTGATCGTCACCTAGGGAAATGGTTGTACGAGCCAAAACACTGTGAAACAAGCATGATTCAGTATGCTGCAGTAAATCTGGTCATCGATTTACCTGCGACATTAATGCAGAGATTTGAACGGTGGGTGAATAAAAAAGACTTTTGTTCAGAAGATGGTATCCACTGGCAGGATCGTCTATCAGAGATCACAATACCCTTATATTTACTGGCAGGTACATCTGATCGACTTGCAATCGTAGAAGGAATTCAAGCAGTTTATCAGCAATTGGGAACTCAAGATAAAACCTTTCGGGTATTTGGTAAAGATCATGGGGAACCTTCCGAATATGCTCATGGCGATTTTGTTATTGGACGAAGTGCTCCAGAACGTGTTTTTCCAAGTATAAGTGAATGGGTCAATCAGCATGATTAATTAATAAAAAAAAAGAAAAAAGGAGAATTGACATGAATTTTATCATCGAAAAATTTAAAAAAGTTTCAGTTCATATTTGGGAAGAACAAATACTTCCTGTCTTTAGATCGGCATTTTTTGACAAACAATTTGCTAGTTTACCACTTGCAGGTCCCATGTTTAATTTATGGGAACATTTTTTTAAACTGGGAAAAATCCCTTTTTTTCGTGAACATTTACCTGAATTTGACCCTAAACTAACGGATATGCGGTGGATTCCAATCAACCAGAAAATTGAAGGAGCTGAAGAGATCGCATTACCTGAAGATGTGTTATTTAAACTCATTGAAAAAGCTAAACATCGGGTTATTGTAAATTTCTGTGGCTGTCGGACAGCATGTGGATGCCAACATTATCCAAACGATATAGGCTGTCTCATGATGGGAGAATCTGCATTATTGATTCCCGAAAAATCAAGGCGCGAAGTTAATATTCAAGAGGCCAAGGAACATGTTGTTAAAGCAATTGCTACGGGTCTCATTCCAATTGCTGGAAAAGCGCGCATTGATAATGATTTATTTATGCTTCCAGATAAAAACAAATTACTCACGATTTGTTTTTGTTGCGAATGTTGCTGTATTACACGATTTACTCGACATGTCCCATTAGACGTTCTTGACAGTATGATTCGTCCAATCGAGGGTTTACGTATTGAAGTTACAGACAAATGTATTGGATGTGGTAAATGTGTTGATAAATGTTATACACAGGCGATTACCATTGTAGATAATCGTGCCGTAATAAATGAGACATGTAGAGTTTGCGGAAGATGCGCGATGAACTGTCCTGCAAAAGCCATAAAATTAACATTAGCCAATCCATCAGCATCCCAAGAAATTATCCAACGTATTGAATCAATAGTTGAATTTTAAATATAGGCTTTGATTTTCGTTCGGCCGATCGTTCCCACGCTCCAGCGTGGGAACGCAGATAGGGACGCTCCAGCGTCCCGAATTGACGTAGAAAGCGTATAAGGTTCTGGACAAAATTGGACGCTGGAGCGTCCAGGGCTGCGTTCCCACGCTGGAGCGTGGGAACGATCAATCGTACGATCAATCGTCATACCGGCGAAAGCCGGTATCCATTAAATTCAATACCTTCTTAGCTTGATGCATATGGGGCAGGTTTTAAACATGCCCCTACAATTCGATGCGAATTTACCGTTTCGTGTACTTAACTATTTACATGCTTCACTGAAATCAAATTATTGATAACATCCACAGAGATTCGAGCGCCTTCGAGAATATCTCCCTGAATCAATGCTCTTCCAATCTGAGTTTCTATTTCCCGCTGTATATATCGACGTAAAGGTCTTGCTCCATATACAGGATCATATCCAGATCGGGCAATATATTTTCGTGCCGAATCTGTTAGTTCAATATGAACCCGCCGTTCTTTTAAACGGTTGACCAAATCTCGGGTAAGAAGATCGACGATCTGTTCCACTTCAACAAGCGTTAATGGCTTGAACAATACAATGTCATCCACACGATTTAAAAATTCAGGCCGGAACTGTTCTCTTAATTCCCTCATCACTAAGTCTCTGGCATAGGGTTTAATTTCACCTGTATCGGTTACACCTTCAAGTAAGTGTGGGGAGCCAATATTGCTGGTCATGATAATAACTGTGTTTTTAAAATCCACAGTCCTTCCCTGACCATCGGTAAGTCTGCCATCATCAAATATCTGCAACAACACATTAAATACATCGTGATGGGCTTTTTCAATTTCATCAAACAAAATAACAGCATATGGCTTTCGTCGAACAGCTTCAGTTAATTGGCCGCCTTCTTCAAACCCAACATAACCCGGAGGCGCCCCAATCAATCGTGAAACCGTATGTTTTTCCATATATTCACTCATGTCTATGCGAACGATATTCTCCTGAGAATCAAATAAGACTTGCGCAAGTGTTTTCGCAAGTTCGGTTTTTCCAACACCTGTTGGGCCTAAAAAAATAAATGTTCCTATTGGCCTGCGTGGGTCTTTAATACCGGATCGCGCTCGAATAACAGCATCAGCAACCAATTGAACCGCCTCATTCTGACCAATTACCCGCTGATGTAATATTTGATCCAACCTTAATATTTTTTCACGTTCGCCTTCCATCAGCCTTGTAACTGGAATACCTGTCCACTTAGAGACAATTTCAGCGATTTCATCATTGGATACTTCTTCTTTTAAAAGACGATTCCCCGATTGGGTTAAATAAGCTTCTTCTTGGTGGATTTTACGCTCTAACTCAGGTAATCGGCCAAGTTTTAGTTCTGCCATACGGTTTAAATCGTAATTTCGTTCAGCCACATCAATATCATAACGTAAGCGTTCCATTTCTTCTCTAAGCGTCTGTACTTTTTTAATGGCTTGTTTTTCAGATTCCCATTGAGCACGCATGATTTTGATTTTATCCTGCAATTCTGAACGTTCTTTTTGAAGATTTTTTAACCGCTCCTTACTTGCGTTGTCCCGTTCTTTTAATAAAGCTGTTTCTTCAATTTCTAACTGCATGGCCCGTCTGGATACAGCGTCAATTTCTGTGGGCATAGAGTCAATATCAGTTCGGATCATGGCACAGGCTTCATCCACAAGATCAATGGCTTTATCTGGTAAAAAACGGTCAGATATATACCGATTGGAAAGAACAGCCGCTGAAACCAATGCATTGTCTTGGATTTTTACACCATGATGAACTTCGTATCGTTCTTTTAATCCACGCAAAATTGAAATACTATCTTCTACTGAGGGTTGATCTACTTGAACCGGCTGGAAACGACGCTCAAGCGCAGCATCTTTTTCAATGTATTTTCGGTATTCATCTAATGTTGTAGCACCAATACAGTGTAATTCTCCTCTGGCCAACATGGGTTTTAACATGTTGCCAGCGTCAATTGCACCTTCAGCTTTTCCAGCCCCCACAATGGTATGCAGTTCGTCAATGAATAAAAGCGTTCTGCCTTCTGATTGTTTAATCTCCTGAAGTACGGCTTTGAGTCTTTCCTCAAATTCACCTCTGAATTTTGCTCCAGCAACAAGCGACCCCATGTCCAATGAAAAAATCGTTTTGTTTTTTAATCCTTCTGGCACGTCTCCGCGAACAATTCGATGCGCAAGTCCTTCAACGATAGCTGTTTTGCCGACACCCGGATCACCAATCAGTACTGGATTATTTTTGGTTTTTCGACTTAAAATCCGAATAACACGCCGGATTTCATCATCACGACCAATGACTGGATCCAGTTTTCCTGATTTTGCTTCCTGAACAAGGTCTCGTCCATATTTTTGAAGTGCCTCATACGTTCGCTCAGGGTCAGCACTAGTAACTCGCTGGTTACCTCTGATAGCAGCTAATGTATTCAGCAGTCGGTCTCGTGTAATTTGATACTGTTTTAAAATTTTCCCAACGGGTGTGGATGAAGCTTCTTCAATAAATGCCAAAAAAATATGTTCAATAGATATGTATTCATCTTTTAAATTTTTGGCTTGATCCTGAGCATTCACTAGTAACTTATTTAATCGGGATGTAATATAAACTTTACCAGCTTCTACACCCGGGCCACTGACACTTGGTTTTTTATTCAATTCCTTCTCAACTTGGGATCGTATCTGGTCTATAGGAATATCCATGCGTTGAAGCAAGCGTGGCATGAGACCATCGTTTTGATCCAGCATGGATAAGAATAAATGTTCCCCATCAATCTCCTGATGCCCAAAACGAATCGCTTTGGTCTGAGCATCCTGAACAGCTTCTTGTGATTTTATGGTCAATTTATTTAAGTCCATATGTTGATGTCCTTTACAATAAGAGTTATTCATGTTGTTACTGTGAAAGTAATCATCAAAAAAATCATGTCAATCGAACTGGTCTTATTACTATAGATTTTCAGATTTTCGATTTTCGATTTTCGATTTTCGATTTGTAGGCATTGATCATCGTTTCGGCCAGACATTATTCGTGCCGTGACAGAATTGTAGGGGCGAACCTTGTGTTCGCCCTCCAAAAGGGCGATGACAAGCATCGCCCCTACACTGTGGCCAAAACGAAGATCAAGTCCAATTTGTAATTTCCAAAAAAATCGGATCGTGCTTATTTTTTTTGAATTATTTATCTGGCAAGCTCAAGGAAAGCAAAGGAGATAGGAGAGAGGAATCGAAAATCGAAAATCGAAAATCTATAACATTTTTATATCCACAACATTGATTGATAATTTACCAATAATTGACAATAAATCTATCTGAAAATCACTTGCATTGGATACAAGACGAATATGTGTTGCATCAGCGGGAATCTGATTAAATATTGCATCAGCAGTAATCCATCGGCCTAAAAATACTGAATTCCATGCATGGTAATAAAAACGTCCATTCAAATAAACCAACCCTGCATTTACACGCGCTGGGATTCCTGATGCTCTTGCAAATGCTGCTAATAAGACTGCATGTTCATTACAATCTCCCATCTTATATTCTAAGGTCGTAAGCGCATTAGGCAATGACAATACCGGCTGACGCCGAATAGTATTCTGAATCCATGTTATCAGTTTTTCAATTTTTTTCACTGGCAGATCATGCTGATCGACAATTTGATTCACCATTTCAACAATTTTGGGATGATCTGATTGAATCAGTGCTTCGGGTTGAGTATCTTTAGCATTAACGTCATCCATATTGAATTTGTCAGGCAATCCCTCTAGTGTTTCCTTGCAAACAGTCAACTGAGTGCCATTGTACTGTTGTCTGTCATCACTGAGGTGAAGGTCTTTGAAGTCAATCCCTTTGATATCTAGTGTTAAACAACCTACTTTTTCTGGAGATGTTATTGTGAGATTTGAAGGAATTGAAAAGGATACTGCAAGATCATCAATATTTGAAGCAATACCTTTTAATGCATCTTCTTTGGTTGTTTTTTCAGTATGAATACCTAAAAAACTGGACTCTTTAATCACTTCACCATGTTCATCAAGCCAACTCAATTGAATCATGTCTTTGTATTTTAAGGAAACTTTAGTGGCCTTGATTTTTTTACCCATTGTCATCATTTCTTCATGGCCAATGTTCTGAACCTGAAACGGCAATTCCTGCATACTTGATGGATCAAAAATGTGAAAAATCATCTTATTTCCTGCAGAAAGATTTGCCGCTCGAACTGCATCCATAATACCTGCTGCTAAAAAAAGCTTGTCCGACAATGGAATCCGTTGTTTTCGGGTATCGTTCAATATCTGTGTTGTCAGGTTTAACTCATTTCCATCCACTGAACCTGTAGAGGTAAATTTCAACTGGCCTGATCGTAATTCAAAATCAAATCCACCTAGTGTAAAGTCGGATTTTAATACTCCGCTTGTATTCATGTAAATATCCTGAAGCATTCCCATTACATTGATGCGCATAAAAATGGATTCAAAAACTTGGTATC
>PDZT01000146.1 GCA_002753105.1 Deltaproteobacteria bacterium YD0425bin50
GATAATATTGCAATTGAGAGATTTTTTAGGACACTAAAATATGAAAATATATACATTACTGAATATAGAGATGTAAAAGAGTTAAAAGAAGGATTAAAGAAATATATTGAGTTTTATAATTGTAAAAGATTACATCAGGCTTTAAAATATAAAACTCCTACTGAAATATATAATAATTCAATTTAAAAAAATCGAGCAAAAATTAAAAAACTGGTCTTGACAAATCAGTCCACTATAATCATCAGGTTTAGTTAAATCCAAATCCCCAAAGAATGACTTAATTTCATCTCCTAAACTGCCAAAAGCATCTATCAAAGGATTAAAATTAACGTTTTTGAAGGCTTCTGGCATGGCTTTGGCGACTCCTGATAGGAAAATGCCTAATTTGTCTGAAAAGCTGTTAAATGCGTCAAATATGGGTTTAAACGTTCTATCAGAAACTATTTTTTGCAGAGAATTCTCTATTTCAACGCCGCCTGAGACTGCTTTTGTAACAGAAATGCTAAATTGGTCTCCTACAATGACTCCAAGATTTTCAAAACCTGTGGCAAATCGTTTTAAAACAGATTCAGAGCTTGCTAATCTTATTTGTACTTCCTGAGAAGCAGAAACAGCGGCATTCATTGCAACAGCAGTTATTTCTGCGGACTTGGATAGATTATTAAAAACCTCTACCATTCTTGCTGATTGCTCAATTCCTACGATTTCTTTTGTTAAAAATAGTTTCTGATTTTCATCTACAGTATGAAATGCTTTAGCTACATCCATCAAAATGTCACGGCCTGAACGCAGATGCCCATTAGAATCTTTTTGAGACACTCCAATTTGTGCTAATGCTTTTCTTACAGGTTCAGAATCATCAAGCAGTTTAAGAAGACCAGTTTTTAAAGCAATGGCAGCTTCATCTCCTGATCTGAATACCTCAATTACAGGCGTTAAAATTCCAGCAGTTTCTTCAAAAGAAAAACCCATTATCTTTGCAATTGGAGCTATTCCTGCCATGCCACGAGCTAATTCTTCAGTGTTTGTTGCGTATTTGTTTGAAACCTCATTTAAAACATCTATTAAACGTGCAGCATCACTTGCTGGAGCTTTGAAGCCTTTTAAAGCAGCAACCAAAAGCTCGCTTGCTTGAGATGCTTCAATATCTCCTGCTATAACTAAATTTAGCGCATTCTTTGTAAGTTTCATGGATTCATCAACTGTAAATCCAGCCTGCACAAAATTAGCGGTTGATTGTAGGATTTTTGAGCTGCTCTCTCCATATTGAGCTGATAATTCCATTGCTGCTTTTTGGGCTGCTCCTAATTTTTCTGGCTCTTTATCAATAACCTTTTGCAGGTCAACTGTAGCGCTTTCAAAATCAACTGATTTTTTGTAAGCGTAAATTAAACCGCCAGCAGCTAATAATCCCAAAGCAGCATCTACTTTCAAAATAACGTCTGTGAGATGAGCAAAGGGAGTGGCTACATTGACTGCAACAGTATTTAAGTCATTAAGCCTGTTATCAACTTTTCTGATAGTTTCACTAATACGGTCATCGCCATTGAAGATAATCTGAATTGTTCTTTCTAAATCTGCCATGAATCAATCCTCAATCTTTTATTTATCCTTTATTCTTTATTCTTCAAATCGTTGTAATACTTTTCCCATAATTCCAGTTCAATATCCGTAAGATAACCCTGCGGAAATAAGTCAGGTCGTATCTCAAATAAAAAGCGCCCTCTGGAAAAGCAAAGAGCTAATGCTGCTCTGACATCTGGGTTTCTCCAGAGGGCTGAACTTTTCCCGGGATATGACCTTTGCCTGTTAACTCATTTATCTTATTTGTCAGGATATAAAATTCTATGGGAAAAGCTTTGCATAGCTTTGCTGCAAGCTCTACATCTACTTTAGGCTCAACGCTTCCAAGTATCAATTGCTCAATTCTCTTTGCTACATCTTGGGGAACTTCATCTCTTCCATAAAAAGACTTTAAAGCTTGAGCTATTTCGCTTGGAATTTGTGATGCAAGACCATCAATTATTGCTCTTACATTTTTGTTTCTTGATGCTGCTTCATTGCACTGACCAAGCTCTTGACCCGTCAATCCTCTTATTTTCCAACTTGCTGCCTCTTGTTCCCCAAAGAAATCCTTTAAATCAGGAAGTAAGACTTCTTCTTCTCGTGGGATAAATTTAGTCTTTAAAAACTTTTTGACGTCAAAACTCATATAATCACCTCAATTGCTGGTTGTTCTGATGAAATTGTGCATGCTGCAGATATTGAATCTCCAGCAGGAAAGGTTCGTGAGATTCCAAGATACCCTTGCATCAAAATATAAGGGTCTGCCAGTCTATTGGGTTTGAATTTAAACCATAGATTTTTATTTAGGCTCATATTGGATTCCGGGGTCGTGATGTGGTAAGGTATAGTTCAACTTTTAACACTCAACGGAAGGAGTCCAAACGATGCGGGTTAACATAAAGAACTTGATTGATGATGCCCAATGCTATGAAACTGTACGCAAGCTGCGCTGGCTGAATGGAACTCATTGCCCATTCTGCGACTCTGAGCTAGTTATCAAACGAGGACACGATGATAATGAGCTGTTTCGACAGCGTTATGAGTGCAAAGCTTGCAATAGCCGCTTCGACGATTTAACGGACACCATCTTCTCCGGACATCACCAACCGCTTAAAGTCTGGATTTTGTGCCTCTATTTCATGGGATTGAACTTGTCCAATGCCCAGATAGCCGCGGAACTTGATCTGAATCAAAGCGATGTTCAAAATATGACGATCCTGCTTCGGGAGGGAATTGTAAAAAAAAACCAAAAGTAACGCTTAAAAACGAAGTTGAGTGCGATGAAGTATATGTGATCGCCGGGCATAAAGGTAACCCTGTGGCCGTGCAAAAAAAGGGACGGGAGGGCCGTAGAAATTGCTTAAAAGGCGAGCGTGGCCGTGGCACATTGGAAAAAGAGAAGCCGCCCGTGTTCGGGATGGTTCAGCGCTGTGGCGAAGTAGTGATTCAGATGCTTGAGAATGTCCGGCAAGCGACCATCAAGCCTTTAGTAAAAGCAACGATTTCTCCGGGGACTTTGATTTATACCTTTTTTGTTTTTATATCCATATTACCTCAATAAACCATCGTTATTCTTGCATAAATACCGAATTAATCGATATTGACACGCTATGAAACTTTTCGGGGGAATAGTCATATAACCCCATGTTCGTAAACCAAGCCCTCTATATTGATAAATATAATGAATAAATTTTAGATCCATTCCAATGCCATCATCAGAATTTACTCTCCTATTTTCCAACGAAGATAGCTTTGCCTGGTCCTTGCGCCAGCATGGAGGCTATTCCGGTTTTCAGATCTTCAGTTTCAAATATACCAACGGACTTGTCCAGGGTGAGCCGGTCGGCATCCGCTATCCCTTGGACCTGGTATTCGGCCAGAATCTCCTTCACTGCTTTATAGGCCAGTGTGGGACCGTTTTCCGAAATACCTTTCATGAACTTGCGGGCTTTATCTTTTAGCTCTTGTGTAGGTACCACGCGATTGACAATATTTAGTTCCTCAAATTTAGCTGCTGGATAAAATTTGCCGGTGAACACAATTTCCTTAGCTTTCGCAACACCGCATCGTGCTGCCAACCGTTGAGCACCACCGGCAAAAGGTATCGCTCCAATACTGGCCTCAGCCTGACCAAGCATGGCAGTATCCCCGGCCCAGATCATGTCCATGGAAAGGGCGATTTCCAAACCACCGGCAACACATATACCCTGGACCGCCGCCATGGTTGGATATGGCAGAGACTCTAATTGATGGAGCAATCCCAAAAAGCTTGATAACATCTCCCGCGCTTGGGAAGGTAACAGCTTAGAAAACATATTGATATCCGCTCCTGCAGAAAAATTATCTCCTTCGGCCTGAAGTAAAAGTCCCCTGGGATTGAATTTTTCGGCTTCTTCAAAAGCCTGGGTCACTCCTGCAACCAATTCTTTTCCTAACAGGTTTAAAGGCGGATTATTGAAGGTTACGATGGCCAACGAACCATCCAGTTCAAACTTGACATTACTCATAGTTATCCTCCTAAATTTTAAAGGGTTAATATTGTTTAGCACTGATAATATCGATTACTTTTTATCATTTCGAAACCTGAAAGCATCGAATTCAATAGAATTTTTTGATAAATTTCCGGTTCTTCATAATCTTGGAAATTTGCAAGAGTGGCGGCACATGGGCTATCCACCATATAAATTCGAAAAAACTTACAGAGTATTTCACCTTGAAGTGCCGATGAGCTTAATAATGCCAGTGCCACACCTATATTACGGAAATTATACGGCGTGAAAACACAGCTATGTTTTCATAGGCCCTTTAAATCTAATCAACGAGTCGAACTGATTTATTTGGGAATCGCTTTTTGACTGATGTTTCGCCATCTACACCATTGATTACATAGACCGGCTCGCTTCTATCCTGTAATGGCTTGATAACTGATGAGATGTACCAATTTTTATCATCGACATATGACCCAATCGTTTCTTCTCCAGCAGGACATACACTCATGCAGTAGCCACAACGGTAACCTCCTCCATGTGTAAGGCTTTGCCATACGGCCATTGATTCACTGTCGTTTCGTTTCTGACGATACTCAGACATACTTGTACTTGTTACTATAGCCTCAGTCCAATTGAGAAAACCTCCTAATCTATCCCTATAGGTATGAGCAAGACAAGAAAAGAACTCGAATTCTCCACTTCTGGAGATTGCTCCGGTTGGGCATACACTCACGCAAAGTTTGCACTCAATGCATGGATTGAATTCAATGGGCTGATTATATTTGCTTATAACCACATCCAGGAGCATTGTGCCGATAGAAATATAGTTACCAAAGACCGGATGAATGAGTAAGCGATGATGTCCTATTTTGCCAAGACCCGCAGCAACTGCGACCGGTTTATGCGAAACTGTCCACATTTTCCCTGGCCACTTCAACATATCCATTGGAAAATTCTCAGATGGAACAACAGCCCCAATTCCATTTTTTCTTAGGGCTTTAACAATAGTACGGGAAATCTTTTTCATCTCAAATTCAATCGCGACAAATTCCACATCAGCAAGGGACCGATCACATGATTGGAGTTGTGGTCGATTGAGATGACAAACATAACTGATCAAGGATTTGGTTGTTGGAAAAGCTTTCAGGATATCAGTTCTTTGGTCGTTAAGCTCTTCACGATCTATCTCGACAAATCCAACGTCATCAGCCCCAGCCTCCAGGGTTATTTCTCTAAGCCATGAATAATCTACCATATTGGGTAGGGTTCTTTTTTCTGTCAGATGGTATTTCTTCACTGTTGGGTGTTCTTCTATCTTCATGAGATTAAAACCTCCTAAACTATTATTATATATATTTTCTCTCTATCGCATTAAAGCTTTTGATATTTAAATCTTCCCTTTTTCCTTGGCTATTCTTAGAAATTTATCCTTTGCATTATTCGGAGGAACATGAAGTTTAGAGCGGTGCGACATGGTCAATGAATCAGTAGGACAAGCGGATGCGCACACACCGCAACCGATACAAATGTCTTTGGCAACAACGGGAATCTCCCCTCCATCTCCATTATCTTGCATGTTGATGGCCTTTATATGGCATTTATCAGCACAGGTGCCGCAACCAACGCAAGTGTCAGATGATACTTCTGGAATGAAGTTACTCGGATGTGTGCCAAATTTCCCAAATTCTCTGATACCCGTCAGAATCACACAACAACAGCCACAACAATGACATATGTAGGCAGGCTTATTCATCACATTATCACAATTATGGACCAACCCCAATTTTTCAGTTTGGTCCAGCACACGGAGCAATTCATCCACTGTTGCAGGTTTCCCCATGTCTCTGCGGATGACCCAGTCAGCAGCCATACCAAGAGAGGTGCAAACCTCAAGAGGCGCACCACAGGATTTTCCCAAATGATGCGCCTTATGACGGCATGGGCATATGGAGATAGCGCCTCCACCTGATTGTCTGATAATCTCGCTCGCTTTTTCGTAAGTCAAAATTTCAGTTTCCACAGCTACAGGTAAAATGCTTTCATATACCAGGGTGCGCATAATCCTGGTTTCTATCCCGCTAAATTCATCGCGGACACCTTGGGCGTGAAAGTAATTTTGAAAGAGTTCTGCCAGATCCTTCATATTGACATTATCTCTTGCCCGCATAAACGTATACTCGAAAAATCCAACCACCATAGGCGTAAGCATATAATAAACCGTATCTTTGCGGGGAATATCCATGACCAAGCCTTTGTCAGCCATGCTGTTTAACATGGTTTTTAGCGGCTCTGGATCTATCCCGACCTTACTGGCAATCAGTTCAAGCGTCATGGGAAACAGCGGAAATTTACTCCCCAGTTTTGCCTCGCTCTCCGTATAGAGATGATGAAGAATGGCGATTAAAGTCTCGTTTATTGGCGTTCCAACCGGATTCATATTCAGGCGTTCTGCCAATAATCGGTAAACCTCGTCTTTGGCATGAGTCAAATGTCCCATATGTATTTCTTCCTTTTCCAATATCAGTCGTCATGATACTGGTCAATTTTGTTGATGATATTTTTATACGTCGGTTAACAATTTCCAAGGCTTTGGCCAATGCCTGAATGTTGATTGTAAAATATCATTTGAAATAATTTTATAAAAGTGGCAAATATGACAAAAAACGTGCAAAAAAAGACAAATCATCGTGAAAGGATAAAGATATGGCTAAAATAACATTTTGGGCTGGAGACGGATGTATGTCTTCAGGAATAACCGGACTGATCGATACTTTTTCTATCGCCAATTTATGGCATCAGAGCATAAACCAGGATACTTCAAAGGAATTGTTTCAAATGGAAACGGTAACGACGAGTGGAAAGCCAATAACAGCCCGTGGGGGAATTCTGATCCAGGCAGATAAGTCCATTGATGAAGTCAAAAATACAGACTTAATCTTAATTCCGCCTTTTATGCCTCATCTTGCCCCTTTTCCTGATAGAAAGGATCGAGTGATGAGTTGGATGATAGACTGCCATAAACAAAAAATCCCAATCGGTGCCATGTGTACAGGTTCTTTTGTTTTGGCTGAAACCGGACTGCTCGATGGCAAAATTGCAACCACCAATTGGCATTTTGCTAAATTATTTCAGAAAAGATATCCCAAAGTACGGTTAAAACCAGAACAGATTGTAACTGAAGACCATGGATTAATGTGTTCAGGGGCAACTTTGGCCACATTCAATTTAGGATTGCATATCATTAAAATGTTTGGATCATATGATCTTGCATCGATTTGCGCAAAAGCGCTCCTCATTGACCCGAATCGAAAAAGTCAGGCTTCATATGCTATCTTTAAATCTCAAACCAATCATGGCGATCAGGGAATCGTAAAAGCCCAGAAATGGATGGATGCCCATTATGCAGAGGACATTGCCATCGATGAAATCGCAAATCAAGTCGCCATCAGCCCTCGCAACTTTCAAAGAAGATTCAAAAAAGCCACAGGTGAATCTCCATTGTCTTATTTGCAGCAATTAAGGGTGGAAGCGGCCAAAAACAGATTGGAAACAACGCAGGATAGCATCAATGAAATTACTTGGCAGGTGGGTTATGAAGACAGCAGCACTTTTCGAAGATTGTTTAAAAAATATACCGGTCTTTCAGCAAGGGAATATCGGAATAAGTTCTCTCGGTTTTCATCAGATGTGATTGCTTTATAACTTTTTTTGAGAGTCCATATTTCATTGCTAAACCTGCACTTTCACTCAAGTCCACATTGATTGCTGATATCTTGCCAAAAGCGTTAATTGTAATTTAAATTCCTCACCCTAAAGTGGAAAGATTTTAATTAATTATTAGTTAAATTTTTTATTCTAAAGCTATTACCAGTAATTCTCAGCACATAAGAATGATGTATAATTCTGTCTATAATACCTGAAGCAAGCACCGCATCGCCAATATATTGCCCCATTCTTCAAAATTAAGCTGCCATATGCTATCCCATCTCTTATCTTTCTAACTGTTTTACTATCAATTTGTAATTCAAGGTTTTGATCGTATTTTGAAACCCTGGCATATCCGATCAACATATGAGCGACTCCCGAACTTTTTTGTATTATCTTGGACTTTGGACAAATTAATTCCTTTATGATTTAACCACTTAAAATGATTAGGTTATAAGACTCAATTAAATATCTTTGAATAACAGAAAGTTATCAATATATGTTATTTGTGACTATAACCTATTGATAATATTTTTAAATTTAATTATTCGGTTTTTTGGGAAAAATTGAAATTGCTCAAACCCTCGAATAATTAATACCTATAAAATTTCAGATAGTTATAGGCGTATATTGCTATATTTATTATAATTTCAAATAATTAACTAAATATACTGTAAAATTAAACAGATACCTGAACCTAATCTTTAATCAGAAATTTTGTCCAAAGTCCAAAATAGCAATAGCATCAAAATTTATATTTTTGCAATTAATAAACTGGCAACTTTTTCATTCTATTGGCTTAAGCCTTTGTGAATAATGCCCAAGAAAAGATTGCCTGCTTCAATGGAAAAGGAAAAATGAAAGCAAAAGGCAAATGATATGAACTTTATTATTTTTTTATTTTTGGGATTAATTCCGCTGCCACTTTAAAAATCTTCAAATGAAAGAACCCAAAGAAAAGGGGAGGGGGTAGTAATAACAAGTTTTTTTGCAATTTTGAACAGGGTTAAATTTTTTGGGGAGAAATGCCCAAGAAAAGACCGCGTGCGCTTAATGTAAAATAGGCTTATTCTTTTTTTGGGATTAATTCCGCCGCACTTTAAAATTTTTAAGAAGAAAGAACCCAAAAAAATGGGCAGGGCAGTAAGCGATTTAAATCCAGTGCAACTATTTTTTTCTTTTAGGCTTAATCCGAACGCTCTGAAAATTTTCATATAAACCCAAAGAAAAGGGGAGGGCAGGGTAGAAAGTAGCTGAAATTCATTCAGATATTTTTTTCTCTTGGGAATTTATCTGCAGTCGTTACTTTTAAAAATTTCATAAAAGCCCAAAAGAAAAGAGAATGTCAGAAAATTTAATTCAGATGATGCCTTATTTTCCTGACCCTTTTTTATGCAGTTAGAAAAACAGCATGTATCGGGCATCGGAAAATTTTTTATTGTTAACCTAATTTTAACCCAAAAAAAATAGAGCGACTTTAAAAAAAAGAAAAATAAAAAAGATGCTAAAAAAATAAAAAAACT
>PDZT01000147.1 GCA_002753105.1 Deltaproteobacteria bacterium YD0425bin50
CCATATCATCAAATCATTCAATTGACCCATGAACTTTCTGAAGAAATTTATCAATTAGATCATCAATTAATAGAGCAAAAAACAAAAAATATTCAAATTGAGAAGCATTTAACTTTTATTGAACATGTTTACCAAAAACTGATATCCATCGTGAATTTTATTGAACAAAGCGTTAAATCTCAAGAAGTAAGAACAATTGATATTGAAAAACGATTAGAGGTATTTCAACAACTATCTAATCAAGAACCTATACATGGTTGTGAATTATATAATGATCCTATACAATGCACATCGTCAGTAACTGTAGATCGGATGAAGCAAGTTTTACAACATCAATTGGATTTATTGGAAACCCATATGAAACAGTTTATTCAAAAAGCACGCTATACAGGTGCTATTCTAAGTGTTTTGCTTATATTGGGTCTTGTCATTAGCATCGCAACTTATGCGCATCATCAAGCAAAAACGCAAAAAGAAAACTCGTTGCTTATGCAGAATATTCAAAAAATAAATATTGATGTATCCGCATTTACATCAAAGCACAAACAAGTGCAGGAACAGTTTCACTATATTGAGAATCGTCTATTGACTATTAATAAGGATAGTGAAGATATTCAACAGCAGATTCGTGATCATATCCGTATTAAAGAAGACTTAACAAATGAACTTGGCCGGATTAATGAAAAAATGAAATCAGTAGAGACTGAGATCAAAAATAAAGATACTCGAAAAGATACTGATAAAATAAAAAACAGGGTAAATTCTAAAAAAAATAATCACCACCTTGTTTTGTTTAAAGATGTGTATAATGAGCAATGGATATTAAAACAACGCTCAACAGCTTATACAATTCAATTGATGTGCGCACTTAAAAGGGAATCTATTGATGCTTTTTTGAAATCCTATTCACTTATACCGATTGCTTGTTATCAAGAAATGATTAAAGGGAATCTATGGTTTGTGATTATTTGGGGAAACTATTCCAAAAAGATAGAAGCCGAAAAAGCCATTCAAACCTTGCCTCTTGGGATTCAGTCAAATTCTCCTTGTATTCGGCAATTCAATACTATTCACAAAAAGATTAAAAAATAACTTTGTGTCTGAGTAGATACACCAAATCATTCTCGGCAATATTTTAGAAAAAATTACTTAATAGTTTATTTTTTTTGTTGACATATTTTTTAATACTGCTTAAAATTTCAATAACTTTATTTTTATTTTTATTAATTTTATCTCCATTTGAGTGTGGAGGTGTTACGATGACAGATTTAATTACCCAAATAACTCCAAATTTATTTTATTTCCCGAATTACAATAACGAGACTGAAAAACAATCTCTTTTTAGTACGCAACAATCCCAGCGTGAAGAAACCTACACGAACAGAGAATCGAGACGTTTTGATAAGTTTGATTCTTTTTTGAACAGTAAAATTGAACTGTTTACTCAAAAAGAACAAGAATATCAAAGCACATTTACCAAAAATGAAAATCGGTTAACAGCAGCTTTCGACGCTGAAGAAGAAAAGTTGCAAACAACATTTAATAAGCAAGAGGAAGTACTCTTAAAAAAGTTTAAAACAACATTAGGACTTGATACAAGCTACGATCCAACAGGTGATTCACGCTTTGATACTTTTTTTTCTCAATCTCAGGAACGTCAAGATCAGTTCCAGACAGAAGCGGATAAGAGAGAATTAAAGTTTGATCAGACGTCAGCGCAACGTTTAAATTCCTATAATACGGCTGCATCAGCACGTTATACAAATTTTTATTCTCAAATTAATGATCGTGAAGACCGTTATTATAGCCATTCAGACACGAGAGACGCTGCTTTTACGAACAAATTGTCTCAATATGAAACCCAGTTTAGTTTGAATTCAGATATCGTTTATCAGGCAGATACTACCAATAAAACAATTAATTCACAAGTAACGGCTTTTAATGGAACACGGATGAGCCGATATGAACAATATAGCGATAAAGAACAAGAACGTTATACTCAATTCCTTGAAAATGAATCCAATTTACTGGCGGAATTCAATGCCTCAGAAGCTCGCCGAACTCAATTGTTCCAAACTGAAGAAGCAAGTCTCTTAAAAGAGTTTAATAAACAGGAAGAAGAGGGCTGGTTTCTAACTCAAGAGGCTAGAAAATTACAAGATATCAATGAAAAATTAGATTCAGCACTCAGTCTATATAAAACACAGGAAAGCGAACGGATTTTCCAATATAAAACGACATTAGGTTTAGCTCCAGATTATGATGAAGTAACGGATACCGGCGGCTATTTTACACTCTATAATGAACTAGCCTCAAATCGGTTAAATAACTTTATTAATTCTCTAAATAATGAACGTCTTACCTTCCTTGAAGAATCGGCTGATCGTCAAACTGATTTTTATACCAATGGCCCGGCACGTCTTACTCAATTCAATCAGGAATCAGCAGATCGGAGTTCAACTTTTAGCTCCGATGCAGCCGACCGATTAACAGCATTTAATGACGCAGCCACTGTAAGGCTTGAAGAATTTAATGCTGCAAGGAATTCTCGTTATGAAGAGTTTGTTAATAGTGAACAATCGTTAAGCCAAAATTTTTTAAATAAAATTACATCGAGCTATCAAGTCAATCTGACTTCAGAACCATCAAATGCCATTTCCTTGATAGGATAGGAGTTATTCTTTAACATGGCGCCAACGATGTTCTTCTTCATCGATTGCGTAAACTTGATTTTCTGATACATACAAATGATATATATATGATTTTTTCGATGTCAACGTTTCAACAATCAAGATCATGTGTTGATAAAGCTTTGGGCTTAGTTTTTTAGAGAAGGAAATTGGCAAAAAAAGTTGGCCATCTTTCATAACAGCACCCCAACGTAACGATTCTTTTGTTTTTGGGTCAAGACTTCGTTTGCCGTTTTCTTCTTTAACCCATTGAATCTCACCTTTTCCATCCGCAGTGAGTTTAAATTCTCCAATAGGGCCTAAAAGATAAGAGCCAATAAACTCTTTTGCAATATCCACAGTAACATTCACCACTTTATCTTTATACTTCATCTGACCTGAAATCTTTAGTGCTGGTTCTGGTGGTGATTTTGGTTTGTCTTGATCTTGCGATTGAGCTGCTATTAAATTGAGTGAAAACATAACCATAAATGATATAACAAGTAGAAAAATGGATGTTTGCTTTTTTATTGCGATAATCTTAAGCATAACCAATACCTTTGCATGATGCGTTAGATATTATTTTTGTTTTGTATCCGTATTATCCAATACCTCATTAATTGATTTTCCAATGATTTTATCGGCTGGGAAAGGAGCCTGTTGTTTTTTCGATGATTCAGAGATAAGTGCATTCAGTTCTTTGATTACCCGCCCATCTTTCCATAGTGCTTCAATACTCGATCCATCTTTATAGTAATAAACACCTTTACCATTTGGCAGGTCATTTGAAAATTCACCTTCATAGCGAGTTCCTGTTTCATACGTCAAAACACCTTGTCCATCCAGTTTTCCGTTTTTAAAATCCCCTTCATATTTTTTTCCACTTGGATAGGTAAAGGTTCCCTGACCATCAAATTTACTGTTTTTCCATTCCCCGGTATATGTAGAACCATCTTTTAATTTTAGTGTGCCCATACCGTGAGATTGGTTATCTTTAAATTCACCTTCATATATATCGCCGCTGGGATATGTTGCTTTACCATGACCATTCAGTTTGTCATTCACATAGTCACCTTCAACTGTTTTTCCATCAGGATACGTCAGCTTCCCCTTACCGGTTCGTAAGCCATTTTTCCATCCGCCTACATATATTCTACCATCTGGATATTTTAATGTGCATGTTTCAGAATCTTTGCAAATAACCTGAATTTTATCTGCAAAAAGAGTACATGGATAAATAATTATACTAGCAATAACAAGTATAAAAATTGAGTAAAAATAGTTCACTGTATGCCTCCTTATGTTGCGAATTGGTTAGTTCGTCATGTATTTCGACATCATTTGTTTAAATCTTTAATACCAAAAAAGATATATTTTATTTTTTTAAAAATTTGCAAGAATGCTTAGTTAAACAATACATTTTTTATAAATTCCAATAGCTTGAAAACAAACAAATATCAATATGTCAATATCATTTTTTTTAAAAAGATCAGCTATGTCATTATGTTCTAAATATAAAAGACCAATAGCTTCATTTGTTCGAATGATGGGTAAACATAGGACAGACTTTAAACCATGATTCATTACATATTTATCCTGAACAAATAAGCCTTGTTTTGAAGCATCTTTGATAATCAATGGTTCTTTAGTGCGTAATACATACTGGACAATACTCTTAGGAATATGATCACATTCATTGATATGCATCGGTATATTCATTTTTCGATCGCTGATACTTGTTTGCGCAATTATTATTGGTTCACCTTTGTCAATATGTAATAAAAAACCTGAACCTGCACTCATGAAAGGAAGTAACCATTGCATAATCTCATTCAAAAAAGCATGAACATCTTCTGTAATTGCAAATCTATTAAAAATGACTGAAATGGCCTGAAAATTTTTTTCATGAATTTTTTTCGGACTATCACCATCTTGAATAGCTAACTGCGTTGAAACACCTATTTCTTTTTGAACAGAATAATCAGCAAGCAAGTCGAGATAGTCGATCTCCATTTGTCTGACTTTTAAAGCAGCGCCCCATCGGTCATATACTTGACGAGCATCAATCAAATATAATCTTGCAAATGCATGTCGGTTATTTTCAAGATAATATTTCCCTGCCAATTCATTTGCCCAAGCCTCTTCGATCCGATATCCATGTGTTTTTGCTGATGCAATCGCTTGATCGTATAAAACCATTGCTTGAGCATCTTTTCCGAGTACTCGCATCAATTCAGCTTGAATCAAATAGATACGATGTTGATGATTCATTGGTGCATATTTTGACCAAAATATAATTTTTTTTAAATTTTTTTTAATCCGTTTTAGTGTTGTTTTTCGTTCTTTTTTATTCATGTTTGGAAACATCGATAAATGAAGCAGCGCATCATAGTAGAAAAATAGTGCAGATCCTACAGTACCCATTGTTGATTCAATATATTGTTCGGCAAGCTGAAAATGCGTATAGGATTCTTCGATACGTCCAAAAACGTAATTAAAAACAAACCGATTAAAATGAATAATAAAAAGAATAAATCGGTCATTTTGTTCCAAATGGATAGGAATCATTTTATCTTCATCATACTGTTCGCCTTTTAAGGTAAACACATTACTTGTGTTACCCATTATATTTAATACCATCTGGTGGAGTGCATTGATATAATACAGCGCTGTTTTCTGTTTATACCGTGAAACAGCCTGACTGTAAAAATGGATTTCTTTTTCAAGTTGATTCAAATTATTCCCAATAAATAATGAAAAACTAAGATGTACAAAAGCATTATAAGCTCCATATTCCAAATCTCCATTCTGAATACCTAAATGATAGCCCTGAATAGAAGTGGTTAATACATTTTTATAATGTTCTTTCCAATGCAAAATAAAATTGTTCATGACCATTAACGCCTTGGCTTTATACTCATGAGCGTTTAATTTATCTGCAAGACGTAAAGCAAGCGTTCCGAATTCATACCCTTTTTCTATTTGATTCATCAATCCGCATAACAAGGCTCCATAACAAACATAAGCATGAATTGAAGGCGGTGCATTGCCATCATCTATAGACATAGTGATACATTTAAAAATGAGTAACGGGTATAGTTCCTGAATTGTTAAAAAAGATGCTGAAAAAATACTCACCATAATCCGCATGGCCATTAATTTATCGGGTTCTATTAATTGATGCCGATTGATAAGCTTCTCAATAGGTTTTCCACGCAATTTCATTTGGGTTCGTAAATAAGCTAGGGCCACATGCATACGAGTAGGATGTTGAGGAAAATGGACACCAAGTTGTTTTAAAATGACTAATGCGGTTTTAACAGCTTCAAGCAGTTTATTTTGCGCTATGTAGGCTTGAATTTGGATTTCATAAGCTTTTGCTAAATCGAATGGTGTGTTACAGTAGGTTAATAGTCTTTGAATAAATGAATTCATCAATTCATAATTTCCACCAATATATGCTGATTTGGCAGCTTCGACATAAAGATCTCGTGTCAGTTCATAATGTTTTTCCCATGAATCTTCGTTTAACAATGAAATACCTGTTGTTAAATAATTTAATCCAGATTCAAATGCGGCGGATGTTAATGCCTTTTTCCCTGCACTTAAATTCAGTGCAGCTAATTGGTCCTTATCTGAAAACAGTCCAAGGTTCTCCTGACCGAGTAAAGGAATGGATAAGTTCAAATGAAACACAATATCAAAAATCATTTCATTGACCCATCGGCTGGGTGTGTTTTCATGCAAGTGATAACCAATAATTTCATGATATTTTGTTCGTTCTGTTTCAATAATCATCGCGTAGGCAGCTTGCTGAATTTCTTTATGAGCAAATGTATAATGGGGCCTGTTTTCAGCTTTAGGATTCAGTACCAAGGTTTGTATAGAAATTTCCGATCCCTGATCCGAGTCAATTTCATCGGAAATTCCACATGATATAATTAATCCTTCATTTAGAGCCTCTTTTAACAAGGAATGGACACGGTGTTCTGGTACATGACAAATTTCTGCAAGATCATCTAAATGAAACCGATATCCAAAACATGCTGCAATTTTGATCAGGTCTTGGGTTTCTGAATTTAATTTTTGAATTTTTTGTGTCATGAGGTCTATGTGACTTTGTGGAATACTCATGGCCTTGACCTTTTCAATATCCCAGCGCCATCGACCACGCTGCACATCCGGAACTAAAATTCCAGATTGGTAGAGCGATTTTAAAAACTCTATCATAAAAAATGGATTGCCATTGCATTTGGATACAAGTTGAGTTACCAGTAACTCTACCTGCTGATATGTACAATTCAAATGGTCTGAAAGAAATAGTTTAATTTCATCAACTGTTAATGGTTCAATGAATAGTGGTGTAATTTGACGATTCTTTTCTTTGAGTTGATTAATCATCTGGATTAAGGGATGATTCGCACTCGTTTCATTATCCTGATATGTCCCAATAATAAGAAAATTGGTGATATCTGAATCCATAATCATGTCGATTAACCGAAGTGACGCTGCATCTGCATAATGTAAATCATCTAAACACATGATCAATGGATATGTCGGATTGGCAAAAATTTTAATCATTTTTAACATGAGTATTTGAAAACGATTTTGAGATTCGGCGGGAGGCAATTCTGGTACAGCTTCTTGTTCTCCAATAATCAACTGAAGGTCTGCAATCACATCAATAAGCAGTTGTCCATAAGACCCTGCGGCATCAAGTAGTTGTTTACGCCATTGGCTTAACCTGCCTTCATCTTCAGTAAGAATTTGTCGAATTAAATGCGCTAACGCTTCAATCAGGCCACTGTAAGGCACAATTTGCTGGCGTTTATCAAATCGGCCTCTGATAACATAACCATATTTTTGAGAATATCGATTAGCAACATCTTTCAAGATAGCTGTTTTACCGATTCCTGAATAACCTGATATAATCACCATTTCTGATTGAGATTGTGGAGAGGCCATGTCATCCGTGTCAGCTTGAGCAAGTAAAGCACCAGCACGTATCATTGCAGATTTTAGCTCTTGTTGAATCTTATCTCTTCCATACAATTTGTCAGAAAAATCAATCTGCGTGGTAATATCATATCGACCAATAGGAAAGTTTATAATTTTACCTGTTGCTTCATACTGTTTGAGGCATTCTATCAGGTCTTCTTTAATTCCCCGGATACTTTGATAGCGTTTGTCAGGATGTTTTGCTATTAATTTCATAACGATATCTGAAAGTAGTTGAGGAATTCGGTAATTAACTACAATAGGCGAATCTGGAATTTTCGCAATGTGACAATGGATGATTTTGTCATGGTCTGTTGCTAAAAATGGCAATTGGCCAGTTAGCAGTTCATATAGACAAATTCCAAAGGAATAATAATCTGAACGATAATCCACAGGGATATTAATTTTCCCTGTAAGTTCAGGTGAAATATACGCAAGACTATGTAACGTCATATGCGAGAGAATATCAGGTATTTCTTGAATTTGATCATTATTTTCGGATTGGAGTTGTGCAAGATCAAAGTCAATGAGTTGTATTTGACGAATTTCTGAATTATATATTATATTTGAAAGGGATATATCCCGATGAATTAAACCCATTGCATGAATTTTGCCTAAGATATCACTAACATTTATGGCAATTTCTACTACATCTTTCAGCCCAAAAGCTCTGGTGATCATTAACGTTTTTAAAGATTCAGCTCCAATATCTTCAATAATTAACGCGATACGATTTTGATAATGTTCTAATGCAATCAATTTGGGCATACCGTCTTGGTAGTATTGGCTCATAATGTTATATTCATGTTGATAACGGGAAATATGAGCTGCTAACGGATAATCTTGCTTATGGACTTTAAAAATCAGTCGTTGGTCTTTTTCGCCTCGGCGCCCTCGTCTGTCTAAACGACCGCGATAAATGATCGTACTATTGCTTTCATATATTTTATTGATGATTTGGTAGCCAAGTATTTTTAACATAATCACCTCTATCTTGGATTGATTCGCATTGCGAACAGAATTTCGTGAATTGACTTATCATCTTGCTTATGTTTAATGATCAAAATTCAACTTTTTATCATAAACTTCTAAAGGAATGTACGATTATGAAAAGTGTTGTAGGCAGGTTATATCAAATTGCGAAAGCCTATATAACTGATACATTGAATCCATTAAGCCATACAGGTCAACAAACCCAGCAAGATAATTTTTATGGCCAATATCAGGAACCATCCAACACGTATTCATCCAATACGCATCAACGCCAACAAAAACATCATTCCCATGCTCTACCTAAGCAAGTCATTGAAGATTTAAGCGTTTTTGGTCTTAAACCACCAAGTTCATGGGAAGATGTTCGTTCTGCGCGTAATCGTGAAATTAAAAAATACCATTCAGATCGGTTTATCAATGATCCAAAAAAATTTGAAACATCAAAAGAAATGATGCAGATTTATAATGCTGCCTATGAACGACTCAAACTGTATTTTCATAATCATCCGTAGGTATAAGATCATAGAGACAATCATTGCCCACA
>PDZT01000148.1 GCA_002753105.1 Deltaproteobacteria bacterium YD0425bin50
ACGTTCCCTTATCCTAAAGGGACACTACCCGGTGACCAGCCTATGCCTGATAGACATTTTCTTGCAGAAATGATGTATCATTTTTAAATGAAATCCAAATGCTCAATTTTAGGTTAGACCCCCAGTGAGAAAAGCTGTGGCATAAACGAAGAAAAAAAAGATAAAGAGAAAAAGAGAAAAAGAGCAGAATGTGCAGATAAAAGATAAAAGAAAATAAGGTTGTTCAGTGGTGGAGAAAAAATAAAAAAACATAAGACAACTCGTGTGTATTTGATGAAGAGAAGAAAAAGATACAAAAGGAAAAAAGGAGGTAGAGTTTGACAATCAAACGGGTAGTATTTTATCTTACATTTATTATGGGTTATTGTGGTTTTGTATCGTTCTGTTTTGCTTCATCTATTGGTTTAGCATATGAGGAAATGACGGAAGTTCTAAACTGATGATCACACCGCATTAGTAATAAATCTAAATCAAGGCTTATATATAAAATAAACAGGAGACAGGGGATGAAATACTTAAAGTTATCTCTAAAATTAGGGATTATTTTTTTATTATTGAGCGTTCATGTTCAGGCTGAAGAAAATTTTTGTATTTTACCCAATGGCGAAATCCTTGAGTTAAGGCCGACTTATGTCTGGCGAGACATTCCGGGTATAAGTGAATATTTTTTGGCTGTATCTGATTATCGGGGATATGAGTTCGAAGGGTGGATCAGCAGTATTGATGCTGACTGTAATGGGTTGAGCTGTTCAAAAACACTTGATATTCCTGTACGAGGAAAATCTTTCTGGTCCATTGGTATAAAGATGCCGGATAATACCAATCAATATGAGGAAATGACTTTTATCCAAACTGAATCTCCTTTTCCCGGAGAGACGGTTTTGATATCGCCTTATAAAACGAGCGATACAACAAAACCAACCTATGTTTGGAAACAGGTTTCGGACGCGAGTGATTATTATTTGGAAATTCGGACAGCGTATACTGTTATTTTTTCAGGATGGTTTTCAACCAGTGGAGCAAATTGTAATGGAGATATCTGTTCTGTAACACCTGATGTTAGCCTTCAAGAAAAAGAAATGTATCGATGGCTGATACAAACCCGAAACAGTGAAGGCGTATTAGGTGCAGAACCGAGTCCGAAAAAATTTTTTCAGGTGGTTGCCACGGGTGATACTGGAAATAATAATAATACAGAGAATCCAAACAATCCAACGAACGATCCAACTATCAATCCATTCGTGTTTTCTGGGACAACGCTAAAAGGTGCTCCGAAGATACCGGGGTTGACAAAACCCACTATTCTTCAGGAGAGTATTTACCCACAAGTCAGTAGAGATATTAATTTTTCGATTTTTGTCAGTGGTAATGTAAAGCTGGTCGCCATTCAACTTGAACAAGTGGATAAACAAGGCAACCTGATTGCTTATATAGGCGATCTGTATGATAATGGCCATCAGGATTCTTTCGCGGATGACGGGATTTATTCAGGAGTATTTAAAATTACAGCCCCCCCTACAACTGAGACTCATCTTTGGGCAAAAGATAAGCTCTATTTCCGCTGTACAGTGAATTATGAAGGAGTTCAGTATGTTTCTCCAATAGCGTTTTTAACAGTTACCCAATTACGAAATTATCCAGCCTTAAGTAGCGTAGATTCCTTGGTAACCGATTCTAAAACCGGTGCAATTTTTCCGTGCAATGAAATTCTGATTTCTTTTAAAGAAGATGTATCTGCAGAAAAAATACTAAAAATTATTCACGATGAAAGTATGTTTTTCGATTCGTGGGGAACTCATTCGTTGGAGAAGCCTATCTTGGGAACCATATTAAGTGTGGGGATATACCAGATTAAAATACTTCTGTTATATGGTTGTACGCCTGATAGTGTATATGATGCTATTCAACGCTATATGAAATACCCTGAAGTTGCCTATGCTTTACCCAATTATGTTACAACTACCGAAGAACTTTATTCTAAAGAGACAGAAGCAAATTATAAAAACAGAAGTCCTATCCCAAAACAAGGAGTTCAGTATAATCAACAATTCAGAGATGAAAATAATCAACTGGTCTCTATAATTCGAGCGAATGAGGGATGGCTAATAGAACAAGACGGAGAAACATCAACTACCTCTGACACATCTTTGCTCATAGGCGTTATTGATGGTAGATTCGATTGGCATCATCCTGATTTGCAAGATAGATTGTATTTTTGGTATGAGGCAGATGACGATTTAAGTGTAATAGCTGCACGATATAATAATTATAAGCAATCTATTGCACAATATAATAATGAAAATCCGCAACAGCAGATAATTCCATTGGACAACATTTCTTATACTGGCAATATTTCTTATTTTGCATTACTTCAATATCTTTCTTCAATAGCGCCAATGAAACGATATGCCACTGCTAATGATGTTAAGACTGCGTTAGAAAAAGAAGGAGGTCCGATTGATTTATGTAACCAAAATTTTTTTAATAGTTGCGGATTAGATAAAACGAGTCCGACCTACGCAATGCATTTATCTTATCTTATAGAGAGTATGAAGCATTATGGAGGAAACGTTATCGATACATGTTCGTGTCAAAGTGTGAATGACTGTTTTTGCGATTTAGATCCATGGCCGGTAGGGTCTATAGTAGCCCAATCTGATGCAGAATATTTCCATGGAACTCATGTAACAGGTATTGTGGCTGCAATGTCAAGAGGCAATAATAAAATTTTAGCCATACGGGGAATGGGAACTACTAATGAAAAGTTATCTCAATATAGTGAATATACAGAAAAAACTGCATCAAACACTGCAACTTTTATAGACGCAATTAACTATGCCATAAAGATGGATTGTAAGGTAATCAATTTTAGTGGCGGTCTTGCAACAGGTTCTCTGGATGCAGAGAGCAAGGCGAATTTAAAAGAATTATTAGATAATTCATTAAACGATGAAAGAGGTCGTTTAATAATTGTAGCGGCTGGAAATGATGGAGCAAATAAAGAATGTTATCCATGTGCCTTATCAGCACTCCCTGAATTTTCTGATTATAACGACAGGCTGAAGAATCAGATTATTTGTGTTGCGAATACGAACCTTGAAGATAGGCTTCATAGAACACCTTTTGGTAGTAACTATGGTTATTGGGTCGATATAGCAGCGCCAGGAGTGGATGTTTGGTCAACTGTTCCGACCAATAGTTCTGTTCCAAATAGACAAAGTGGTACCAGTATGTCCACTCCTATAATAACCGCAGCAGCAGCAACACTTTGGTCTATGTATCCTGACATGACACCATGTATGATTAAAAAAAGGTTAACAGATACAGGACGAGTTATCGAAGAAACAGATTTAATTATTCCATATGCTGATGGGCAATCAAAACCATTCCATGTCCCCAGATTAGATTATTTTGAAGCCGTATTTAACGGAAGTTTTGAAAGTAAGGTGTTTTCAGCAAATGAATGGCAGTTTACCGGGGGGGCAGATATTATTGAAGGTGAAATCCGTGGTTATACTTTTACCCCCCAGCATAGACATAACATAGCCTATCTAACCACAACAGCGGATCAAGAAGAGAATGAACATGGTGAGATCATTGCGAACTTGTCAAAGACATTTAGGGTTCCAGAAGATGTTTCTTCCTTTACTTTATCCTTACGGTATAATTTTTTAACAGAAGAATATTATGAATGCACTCATGCAGGCAGTGGTGATGATGATGTATATCCTATTTTGTGCACAAATGATAAGGCGTGTAAATGTTATGACATAGATAGGTTTAACGATCGATTAGAAATTACCTTAACTGACTCAAGTGGAACGGATTTAAATTGGTTAGGAGGTAAATATACAGGACAACTTATCCCATATAAATATAGCGATACAAAATATGAAAACCCCAATGCAAACGATCCAACTCAAGAGAAATATTATACTAATTTTTTATATTATAATACAAGTAATACATGCATAGATGACAAATCCCCTTATCCTGAATTTAATTTTTCAGGTGGAGATGATATTTTTGGCTATAGCGGCTGGGAATCAGCGCAAATAACCATTGATAATCAATTATTACCTAAAAATAGAGAGATTACGCTTAACATAACACTTAAAGATCAGGGGATTAAACATAATTTAGTTGTACTTATCGATCATATTCATTTGGATGATGGAAAAAACAGCTTTACATATACGTGTCCAAATGGGAATTGCATAGTGCAAACCACAGATGATCTTGAATTCTTATCTCATTATCATACCATAGAAGGGAATTTAGTTATTGATAACACAGAGTTGCGTCATATCAATGGACTCGAAGGAAAAACGGTCACTGGAGATGTTTCTGTTCAACATAACTGCGCTTTAATCCATGTAGAGGGGCTTGCCAATACAAAAATTTATGGATTCCTTACTATCTCTGATAATCCTGAATTGATGGAACTCATGAACCCTTACTGTCTACCGCAAATTTTGAGTTTAGATAAACAGGTACTTATTGAGAATAATCCACGACTTTGTATAGAGGATACGGATGTTTATTCGCTTTATTATTATGATTCCGCTACACATACTGATATATCAACACCTATTATTTTCAATAGAAACGGATATAGTGATCAAGGCCTGTGTAAGTATTTGAGAGATTCAAGGTATATTCAACTTTACTGATAGAGAGTTTAACACTCGTCGTATCTACAGGTTTTGGATTGACTCCTAACCGCTAGCGCTGAAAATAGTGAGATGTAGAAAATGAGTTTAAGAGTTCAGAATTTGAAAACGGATAGCTCAAAAATAGAGTTGGACGGCTGGAGTTTTAAGAGAAAAGACTCTGCACAGGAGAGAAACAATAAGTTTGCGGCTAAAGAACTGGAGTGAAGCTCCAGAGAGAAAGAGTAACGGGCGAATTGCCGTCTAACCAACAAAATGCAGCGGATGCGTGCTAATCGCACGCACCGCTGATTTTGAGCGTTAACCAAATCTTGAAACGATCTCCTTTTTTTAATCATCCCTAACCTGAAATCGATATACCCGGTCGTTTACCTCGAAAAACGACAATTGTTCCAAACATAAAAGAACGAAACGATACATCCACAAATCCAATTCGTTTCATATAATTGGCTAAGACATCTGGCTCAAAAAATAAACGCGTGGTTTGAGGAAGATATTGATAGGCTTGTCTGTTTCCAGAAATGAGTAAACCCAGAAGTGGAATAATCCATTCAAAATAAACCATAATCAAGGGTAACATGATATTTTTTTTAGGTGGTGAAGTTTCTAAACATACCATATACCCACCGGGTTTGACAACACGCAGCTTCTCACTAAACGTTTTTTGGATATCTGAAACATTTCGAATCAAATATGCAGATGTAACAACATCCATTGTTTCATCTGCAAAAGGAAGGTCTTGTGCATCGGCACAACACCACATGCTGTTTGAATTTTTTTCGCGAGCCTGACCATTGCGCATCATTTCAAGACTAAAATCAGCATTAATTACTGAAACATCTGAATATCGAGCACATATTTCTGAACCAATGCTTCCTGTGCCTGCACCAATATCCAACACACGATAACCCAGCTTGATCCCTGACAAACTAACCATATAACGTCGCCATACCCGATCTTGTCCAAAAGTCATAATCCGATTGATAAGATCATATCGATGTGCAATACGATCAAACATACGACGCACGTATTTCGATTTTCCCATTTTCTGAATCATGTTGACGCCTCAAGATCAACGCTTCCTTTACTGAAAAACATGAGATATAAAAATAGTGAGTACATCCCAATACCCACAATAGCTAATATTTTGGAATGATCCGCAAAACACGCCAAAATAATGACGGTAATCCAGTGGAGCAGAATGAGCGTTTTTGAATGAAGCTGAATAGGGAAATCGCGGTATCTACATATAACTGCTAATCCGCTTAAATTCCAGCCATACAAAGAAATAATCGCATGAATTCGTAAAAGGTATTTCACTTCCTGTTCTGCAGAATAAAAATAGGAAATAATGTAAGCAATCCCTGTAATAGCCGTTAATAGCAAGAAACAAATTCCAGATATTAAAAACGCTTTTTGCTGACGTTCAAGCCCAATACGCATATATAAAAAAAACACCACACTGACTGCAGTAAATAGCACCATTGAAATAATCAATTCAAACATTGGCGATTGTAACAGAATAAATAGAAAAAAAAGAATGACGCCTAAATTGATGGTCCAGAAAATGACTTGTTTTAACAAAAAATAACTTTCAATAGATTGTTTTTTATCCTGATCTGTTTGGGTTAATGCAAACATTACAGAAAGCGTGATTAACGATAATGGAAAGGAAAACCCTAAAAAAAACGTATTCAGTTGTAATTTTGGTGAATTGATCAGCGTATAATATTCTTGGTTACAAATTGCGATAACAGAAATAATCAATCCAATAGACAAGCATAGCAACGATGCAAGATGAAATTTTTTGGATACTGAACAGTGTTTTTGAAAGAATTGAATTGGGAAAAAAGAAAAACATGAAATGCGAATCCATTCTACCAATACAAACAGGATTAAGGCAAGAACAATAGCGATTGCATAATATTCAAGAAAAGCAGCAATTGCATATAAAAAAGAAAGAATAAAAAACGCAATCACGAGGTTTGACATTACAGGCTTATTTTCTGAAAAATACAGAATAATTGTTCCCCCACTACACAAATTGAACAAAAAAATATGCAGTCGCTCAAAATGGTAGTGAGGAAAAAATAAATTCAAAAATCCAAACATCAACGCTATTGTCATGATAGCCAAAAAAATGAACTTTAAGGTATTGTTCATGGTATGGCTAATCCTTAAAAACGAGTTTACCACCCATATGTCCAGCAACTCCAGCAGCAGCAAGCATAATGAAATGGGCAATAACAAATAACCATTTGGTTGTTGATTCTAAACTAGTTACTTGCGGATCCGCTAAACGCCATAGAACCAGAACAAGAGCAAATGTGCTTACAAGGGCTGCACAAAGAATTTTGGTTGCAAAAACATAAGTTAATTTTCCGTTATATTTTTTTTGCCAATCAATATAGCCGGAATAAATGACCATTGGCATGGATAACACCACAAAGCACAGGTTATAAAAAGCGGCAATAGCCATATTATCTTTATTAAATAACACTGCGAAGAATACCAAAAACACAGAAATAGGTACAACACCATTCGGTACATGAACAGATATGGGATGAACATGATTTTTCATGATTACTTCAGAACTCATATCTATTATGGTTTTGAATAGTTTTTGTGAAGATGAAAGCTCTGACGGTAAGTCAGATATGCTTTGAGTTGAAATATCCTGAGGTTCTACCGTTTCAATTATTTCTACGAATTTGGTTTTATCCGCACCGCATACAGGACATGTATCAGGTGCTTCATCACCTGTATGGATATAACCGCAAATAGTACATTTCCATTTTTTCATAATATTACCTCCTTTAATACGTTAATCATGAATTAAAAAATCGAAAATCGAAAATATCTATAGAGAAAAGTTAATATTTGTATTATTTGTTTTTTTCAATGTTTTATTTAACTTAGTACATGAAACGCTAAATACGTATCGAGTAGGGGAATCGTATGACGTAGGGGCAGGTTTAAAACCTGCCCCTACAATTCGATGCAAATTTACCGTTTCGTGTACTTAGTTACCAAACTTTGGACCTGTTGGTCCTAAATGGCATGAATAACAGCCAAAACCCGTACGGAAAATGACACTGAACGGTTTCAAGCCAAGGGCATCAGCCATTTCTGGCACAAGCTTGTTTAGCTTCAAACGGGTGGTTTCTGGATGGTTTGCAAATTCAGGCCCTAGTAATAATTTCCCACTCAGCCTAGGCAGATAGTCAGTAGGCATATTAAAATCATCAGATTTCACGCCTGACCCGTGGCACAAGGTGCAATCTATTTGCTTAAAGCGTTCTGGTCGCCATGACCGAAACACAGTCTCTGCGCGTGGTAACACTTCATTCCTCATGTGAGCTTTACGTTGATCCATATTCATTTCTTTCCACGTCAATCGTTCTCCAGTATCAAGAGTCACTTGTTTAGAAAAACACCCTCCTAAACCTAATACACAAGGGATTAGGAAAAGAAAAAACAGAAGTAAGGTGAAATTTGAGATTAATTTACTGGCTTTTGACAACGAGACGTAGGAGGATTTAGAGATATATCGCTTTAAAAAATTTATCTGAATCATATTCATTCCTTTTTGCTTATTGTGTTGTTTATGGTCATTATTGATCATTGCTGGATGGTAAAGTATTACAGAAAGCGAATTGTGTGTCAAGATTCACGATATGAAATATCTATATCCATTTTGAGATAGTGAACCCAAGAACACAGTGTATTTCTAGCAGATTCCCAATCATACTGTTCAATTTGATGTTCAAGATCAACTTTAAAACGATCTGACATATACGCCTTTAACGAGTCAAAGGTGTTATCAATTTTTATGGGGTCTGCCTCATAAAGATAGTGGTCAAATGCCTGAATAAGGGGAATTAGTGAAGACTGAGATTGCTCAATTGAATTAGCAATGGAAATATCTTTCGTTTGATCGGAATGAGTTGATTCCAATATATCTAATGATGTAATGACTTCATTGCACGCTTTTGTTAACTCCTGAAACAGAGGATAAATAGCATCATCAATACGTTCTTCTGATACTTTATTTTCAAGAGCTTGGGATAATTGATAGAGATCAGAAGCCTCAATATTACCAGCACTTCCTTTCAAACTATGTACCAGACTTTGAACTGTCGCCCATTGCTTATTTTCAAATGCATTATGAATATTCGTTAATATGTCACGAAAAGATTTACGAAAATCTAATAAAATACTCTTAAACACTGATGGAGATAAATTTAATCTGTTTAAAGCCTGTTGAATATTGATACCGGGCAAAGCAACAGGCAATGCTTGCTGGTTGATGATTAAATCATCTGAATGAGTGTCGATCTGGTTAGTATGTGAAAGATACTGTGCTAATACAGTGAATAAC
The DNA here is from genome assembly GCA_002753105.1 of Deltaproteobacteria bacterium YD0425bin50. Classification (GTDB taxonomy): domain Bacteria; phylum Desulfobacterota; class Desulfobacteria; order Desulfobacterales; family YD0425bin50; genus YD0425bin50. The sequence goes on from PDZT01000148.1 coordinate 9,055, forward strand.
CGCTCCTGATTAATGGGTTTAGTAACATAGGCATCCATGCCAGCTTCAAGACATTTTTCTTCATCACCTTTTAATGCATGAGCTGTCATGGCAATAATAGGTAATCTTTTGCTTGGGCTAAATTCAGTAGATGGATTATTTTTG
>PDZT01000149.1 GCA_002753105.1 Deltaproteobacteria bacterium YD0425bin50
TAACTTGTTTTATCAGGAAAAACGGATATAAAACCAGCCTCTATAGGAGTTGTTGTTTTCGTGAGGGTATAAGTTTGAATTTCTGAAAAATTCGCGGTTACGCTCTTATCAGAGTTCATCGTTATTGTTGTAGTGGCATTCGTACCTAAAGCATCGCCAGTCCAACTTCCAAAGCTATAACCCGTGTTTGGCGTAGCTATTAGAACAACAGTCTCTCCACAGGAATATGTCGTCTTGTCTGGATTTTTAATTACGGTGCCATTAGAGGTAGTTACATTCAAGGTGTAAGTTGCCGGAACAAAATTGGCAGTTATCGTCTTGTTGGCATTCATGGTTAGGGTAACGTTTGTATCGGAACCCGAAACATCATCGCTCCATTCTGAAAATACATAACATGTATCTGGAATAGCTGTTACTGTAACGTTTTCATCAGCCAAATAAGTCGTTTTATCTGGTGAAACGAATATCGTTCCACCAGTCGTTGGATTGGTGATTTTTGTAATATTATACGTCGGAATTTCTACAAAATTGGCGGTTACATTTTTATCTGCGTCCATCATGAGCGTTGCGGTAAGATTCGTACCTGATGCATCTCCACTCCAGCCTTCAAAGTTATAGCCTGAATTGGGCGTAACACTCAGAAGTATATTTTCTCCGTTGTTATATAGTATTTTATCAGGAGTTATAATTATCGTTCCTGTTTCTGACGGGGTAACGCATGTTGAGAGGGTATAGCTATCGGATAATTTTGCTACAAAAACGTCTTCTCCACCAGCATAAGGATTTATCGGAGTTCCCCAAGATGAAGTGCTGTATCCTGCAACAAAAATAGTACCCGTGTTATCCACTTCTATGCTGGAAGCATCGTCAAAAGCGCCACAGTCTCCCGTAAACGTATTCCAGTTCATGGAGCCAGTAGTGGAAATTTTTGCGATAAAAGCATCACTGAAATTAGTGTCTTCTTCTGAATGGTGATCAATTGGAGTTCCCCAAGATGTTATACTTGTACCTGATACATAAACATTCCCACTAGCATCTACAGCGATGCTGCCCACATTATCGCTTTGATTAGACCCCAGAAATGTATTCCATGTGAGATTTCCTGATGTAGAGAGTTTAGCGACAAAAACATCTTGACTTCCTGAATAAGGATTAACTGGCGTTCCCCAAAGTGAACTGCTATATCCTGCTACCAAAATATTTCCGCTGCTGTCTAAGTCAACGTTGGAAGCAGAATCACCTGAGCTTAAGGAACCCATAAAGGTATTCCATGAACGAACCCCAGTGTCAGAAAACTTTGCGACAAAAGCATCATCTTGTCCAGCGCCTGAATGAGAGTTTACCGGAGTTCCCCAAGAATCTGAACTCTCACCTACTACATAAACATTCGCATTATTATCTAATGCTATGCCATTCGCTTCATCATTTACGCCTGAAGTTCCCATAAATGTATTCCATAGTAGAGAGCCATTGCTGGAAAGCTTTGCAGCAAAAGCGTCGATATATCCGCCTCCTGAATGGGAATCAACAGGATTACCCCACGAAAAATTGCTATATCCTACTGCATACACATTTCCATTTTCATCCACTGAGATGCAGTTGGCCGAATCCCCACCAGTCTCAGAACCCATAAATGTATTCCAGATAATGGAACCAGAGCTGGAAAGTTTTGCTACAAAAGCATCATTATAGCCGCCGCCAGAATGTAAATTTACCGGCGTTCCCCAAGAATCATCGCTACGTCCAGCTACATAAACGTTTTCACTGCTATCCACTGCTATGCTGTAAATATAATCCTCTCCACTCACAGAGCCTATAAAGGTATTCCAGATGAGAGCTCCAGAGCTGGAAAGTTTTGCTACAAAAGCGTCAGTTGTTCCTTCTGAAATAGAATTCAACGGAGTTCCCCAAGAAATAGAGCTATATCCAGCTACATAAACATTTCCACTGCTATCTACGGCAATGCTTTGAGCTTGATCATCGCCATCTGGAGCCCCCATAAACGTATTCCATGATAAAGCAGGATCGATGGAAACAAAAAAAAATAAGATGAACATCATAAAAACGACTAAAATGCGTTTCATAATTTCTCCATCATTTTTATCATGAAAGATTTTGTTGGTTTTTAGTTTTCAGTTTTTTGTAAGATTAAGCTGTATTAAGCCCGAAATATTTTTTAACAAACTGTATCCATTGTAACAGAAGCAATATTTATACCTCGATATTTCTTATTAGCTTGGCAGATTTTAGGACTTCATTGATGCATTTTCAAAATTCAACAATTGTGCGGGTAATTTAGTAATCTGGTTCTCCTTTATTATATAACTCAAGCCGTCTGACACTCTGGAAATTTTCGTTCTCAAATAGTTTTAGTTCAAAGACTAAATAAATAGTATACAGCCTTCTGATTTGAATTCTTCAACTCTTTCAAACAGGAACTCAGTATCGACTTCCAAGTTTTCCGCAAGGCAATCAAGGCAATGAAATCGCTTGGCATATATTAAAATTTCATAATGTTGATTATATATATCTATAGGGGCACGATGCATCGTGCCCCTACTTTGCAATTATTTATCTGAATATCTGTAGATAGGTAATCAAATAAAATGGTTCAAAACAAATTATCCCCTACAACGATATTTATTTTTTAGAAGGTTGAAAACACTGATTGACATTTTAAAGTCAAAATTTTACATCTTCAGTAAAATTGACCTTCTTCGAAATGTCAAATCCAAAGTATCGTTGTAGGGTTATAAGGGTATCAGATTTAAGAAACATCCTACCAGAAAAGCAGGATTGCAGCAAGACAAATACTATGAAATCTGATACCAAGTTGACGGCAAACGTTATGAAATGGCAATAGATTACTGTATCAAGGTTTTTGCTGAACTCAAAGTAAATGCAAAGTCAGGACAGGAGCAAAGACATTACGAGAACGAAGGGAACTGAAAAAAAAGATTGAACTCAAGAATATTACAAAAAGTAAAAATTATCGAACCGAGTGCGATCAAAACTGATTTTTATGACCGTTCTGCGGATATAATGAAAAAGGATGGTCTAACCGCTTACGATGATTATGTGATCGTGCTATGAAAAACATGAACGCTTTCGGTGAAAAAGGAGCGCATCCGAAACTAGTCGCCGAAACAATCTTTAAAGCGGCAATAAGTAATTCATGGAAACTGCGATATCCTGTCAATACTCAAGGAATGCTCTCATTAAGAAAATTGATGCCGGACAGTATTTTTAATGGATTGGTAAGAGTTGTCGTTTTAAAATAACGCAAAAAGAATTCGTAGCAGTGTGGAGAATCCCACCAAAACTACCCCGTTGTGTTTTTCTTCGAAGGATTGAAATTTGATGTTGGGTATTATGCATCGAAAAGGTAAAATAAGGACTTAGAGGGATGAAATTTCGGAACGAAATTTAGCGTAACATATCCTAATAAAGTCAAGTTTGGAAGGAAATAAGAAAATAAATAGTTGGGGTTTTAATGAATTTAACCAAAGAACAAGAAAAAATCGTCTGCCATGACCTTGACCAAGGGCAAAAATTGAAAGTGATTGCCTTTGCTGGAAGCGGCAAAACAACAACCCTGTATGAATACACCAAGATAAGACCACATCTTAGGTTTCTTTATGTTTCATTCAACAAGTCCACGCAGTTGGAGGCAGAAAAAAAGTTCCCGGGAAATGTGACTTGTAAGACCTCCCATTCTTTGGCGTATAAAGATTTTGGGGTCAAATACCGCAAAAAACTGGTTCCCGGTTTAAAGTCAAACATTGTCTTGGATGCCCTTGATCTTGACACGTTTGAAGATGCGCAATTTTCCCTGGATACCTTGCTGAATTATTTGGTTTCCAGTGACGATCTTCTCTCAAAAAAACATATCCCTACTATTGCATGGCAGTTCTATAAAACCAAAAAGAAAACAATGGTTGATTTGGTTCAATTGGCAACGACACTGTGGAAATTAATGACAGACATTAATGATGATACTATTGGTATGCTTCATGATGGGTATCTTAAACTGTATCAACTGTCACGTCCTAAACTGGAATTTGATTGTATTCTTCTTGACGAAGCTCAGGACACCAATCCTGTAGTGTCCGACTTTCTCTTGAGTCAACCGTGTGCTCATATCCTGGTAGGCGATCCCTATCAACAGATTTACGCATGGAGAGGGGCCAAAGATACCATGGATAAAATACCAACTGCCAAAGTGATGTATCTCACCCACAGTTTTCGGTTCGGCAATAACATTGCAACTATAGCCAATCTGGTGTTGAGGATATTTAAAAATGAGACCAAATCATTGATCGGGGTAAAAGAAAGGGATGCGGTTGAGGAGGTGACTGGTCATTATACGGTAATCTGCCGCACCAATGCAGGTGTATTTAAGGAGGCGGCAAGGCGGTATAAAAACAGAGATATTGGGTTTGTCGGAGGGATAGAGGGATACCGGTTCAATGATATCGTGGATACCTATTATTTGTTCAGTAAAAAAAAATCAAACATCAAAAACCCGTACATTAAAAGTTTTGACAGTTACAAAGATATGAAAGATTTTGCCAAAGCGGTTGAAGACATGGAAATTTTAAGCAGGTGCTCAATCGTTGACATTTATATGGACAAGATACCAGGATTGGTACGGGATATCACAAACAAAACAGTCGCCCCGGATGAAGCCGAAATTATTTTAAGCACTGCCCATAAATCCAAAGGATTAGAGTTTGATCAGGTTTGCCTCGCCGATGATTACCAAAATTTATTAGAAAATGACGGGTCATTGGTAAACCAAACCAAAATCAATCATGAAGAAATCAATATTTTGTATGTCGCCATTACGAGAGCAAGACAGAGATTAGAAATTACTGGCGACTTTAAAAAATTTGTTCATAAGGAGACTTTAACCTAAGTTGAGCGATTCTTTTCTACAAAACGGGCTAATGGTTGAAAAAAGAAAAAAGTAAAGCTAAAGACTTTTTTTAAGGAAGCGTTCACTGTATGTTTAACAAAAACAAAAGACAAAGGATGTTACTTTGAAAACAATTTGGAAATATCAAGAAGCCGAAAGACAATTAGGAAATATAATTAAAAGGGTCTTGTCAGAAGGGCCTCAGTATCTAATTCAAAGAAGAAAAGAGTGGCATTATGAAAGTAGCTCTCATGAAACGCTTTTTGATTAAAACGCTGGGTTGTAGAGTGAATCAATACGAATCTGAAGCCATGACTGAATATTTACAGTCATTCGGCTATAATTGTATTGATGATGGCACTCCCATTGACATTTGCATTGTGAACACATGCGCAGTTACAAGCAAAGCGGCTATGCAATCCCGTCAAATCATCCGACAACTGCATCGACTATATCCAACTGCCTCAATTATTGTAACAGGTTGTTATGCTCAAACCAGTTTTGATGAAATTGAGCGAATGCAAGTCGGTTGTTCTATCATTGGTAATGATTATAAATATGCGATTTGTGAATCTCTAATTCATGGGAATTTTCAAAATTGCAGTTTCCCCCCCGCACCACAGCATACGATATGTAATCAAACCACGTTTCAAACATTTCCAATTACCGTGACGCATACAAGAACACGGCCATATTTAAAAATACAAGATGGATGCAATGCTTTTTGCACATATTGTATTGTTCCATATGCGCGCGGTAGAAGTCGAAGTATGCAGGTTAATCATGTTCTTGACCAACTCAAGCATATTCATGCTGCCGGATATCATGAAGCTGTGCTCACAGGTATTAATCTTGGTGAATATGGAAAAGATTTACATCCGCGTATTTCGCTTTATGATTTACTTGTTCTGATTGATCAAGATAGCCCCATTCAACGAGTCAGGCTTTCTTCAATTGAACCTCACATGATTTCTTCAGACATGATTGAGTTATGTTCTCGTTCAAGTATGATTTGTCATCATTTTCATATCCCGCTTCAAAGTGGTGATTCAGATATTTTAAAAAGCATGGGCAGGCCATATAGCCCTGAAGACTATCGGAATCTTATTGAAACGATTCGGATGAAATTACCTGATGCAGCCATTGGTGCAGATGTATTAGTGGGTTTTCCTACTGAAACGCAAACTGCATTTGAAAAAACACTTCACTTCATTGAACAGCTTCCAATCAGTTATTTACATGTATTTCCTTTTTCACCCCGACAAGGCACTCCTGCAAGTCGAATGCAACACAAGAGTTCTTCTTCAGAAATAAAAAAACGCTGTGATGTTCTACGAAAGCTTGGAACTATGAAAAAAAATCGGTTTTACGAACAATTTGTTGGTAAAATCATTGATGTGCTTATAGAGGAACAGGATTTGTCAACACAAGGCTGGGTAAAAGGCATTTCATCGAATTATCTGTCTGTATCTCTCCAAGGAAACGCTGAATTAAAAAACAATATCATCCCTGTTCTGATTCAAAAAATGTCTTCTGAAAAAGGGCTTATTGGCACTATCGCTCAGTTCACTAAACAAGTTTGAAACTCAAGTCTTGTCAATGTAAACGTAATGTAAATTTTTGAGTTTTCTTTTTTACACTTCTTTGAATTGCAAAACAAAACCAATATGTTACAATTCATCCATAGTTTGATCTTAGTGTTTAACTATTCAGTAAACTTCACAAACAAACCGATGAAAGGAAAAAACTCATGAAAAAATCATTTCAAAAATCAATGGTACTCATTGGATGTCTCATGTTAGCGACTTGGGCTGTTTTTGCATATGCAAACAAGCGATTATCGAATCATGTTACTCAAGTACAAACCACAACAGCAAATTCAGGCATACTGCATTTCACTGGAAACCTGATGCAGGATAAAGTGTATAAGAACGGCAACGGTCGTGTTAGCATAGCGTTAACGCTTCAAGCTGATACTATGCCAAACCAAGAAATGAAAACAGACGTGGATATTGTCATTGTATTAGATAGAAGCGGCTCTATGGAAGGAAATAAACTCCAAGATGCAAAAAAATCCGTCGTCTCCATTTTAAACAGTTTAACGTCCAATGACCGCTTTGCTTTGGTTACTTATTCAGATGACGACACGATACATTGTCCTCTTGAATCGGTTACAGATACGTTTCGAAATCATTTGAATGCTGCAGTTGAGCAAATCATAGCAGCCGGAGGCACTCACCTTAGTGCCGGCCTTCAGGCAGGTATTCAATTATTCGCTCAATCCACTTATAAAAATAAGCAAAGAAAACTGATTCTTATTTCTGATGGACTTGCGAATCGTGGAATTATTGACATGAATAGCCTATGTGCAATTACAAAAAATGCAGCTCAGGAAACCTGTAGCATTACGACTTTAGGTGTTGGATTGGATTTTAATGAAACGCTGATGACTGCAATGGCGGTTAATGGTAGAGGCCATTATTATTTCCTTGAAAATCCTTCTGCATTCAGCAAGGTATTTCAACAAGAACTCCATGAATCCAGAACTGTTGCAGCTTCATCGCTTTGCATCAAAATTCCGTTAAACAATAATTTCAAATTAATTGATGCGTCAGGTTATCCAATTGAACAAAAAAATAATTATGCTGTATTTTATCCAGAAGAGTTACTTTCTGGTCAAACACGTCAATTCTTTTTAACTTTTCAGTTACCCATTCAAACCATTACAGAATTCAGATTAGATGGGATATCTGTAGATTATAAACATGATGAAAAGCCAAATCAGTTGACATTATCTAACTCATTTATTGTGAAATGTGTTGAAGACCCTAATGTTGCAATGTCTTCAATTAATACAAGCATTTGGGAACAAAAAGTTATTCAGGAGGAATACAACGATCTTAAAGAACAGGTTGCTGCTGATATTCGTTCAGGTAATTCTAAGACTGCTCATGATAAAATCAATGAATACGAAGCGAAGCAACAAGCTATTAATTCTGTAGTCAATTCAAAAGAAGTTACAGAAAATTTAAGCCGTGATGTTGAAACATTACGAAACCGCGTTTCTGCTACATTCCAAGGAAATAAAGCTGACGTCATTGAAAAACAAAAAAAACATTCCAAGGAACTTCAATTTGAAGGATATCAGGGAAAAAAACAACGATAGAACGCAGTGAATAATGAATAATAAATTGATTTGAATTAGGAGGATATATGGGACTAATGAACCGTTTAGTACGTATGTGTAAATCTGATATGCACGGTATTATGGATCAAATGGAAGATAAATCTTTAGTTTTGAAACAATGTTTACGAGAAATGGAAGAAGAGATTCAAAGAAAAGAAGCCAAGCTAAGTGAATTAATTAAATTACATACAAAGACTAAAAAAGATATTGAATCCATCAGTGCCCGACATGGAGAAGTTGAAAAGGATTTAAGTATTGCTCTTGAAAATGAACGTGATGACATTGCCCGATTTATGATTCGAAAAATAAAACCGCTTGAAAAGCAACGTGACATGCTAACTGACTTAATGGCAACACAGCGTAATGATATTCAGCAGTATCGCGATGTACTTAATCAACAACGTCAGCACTATGAAACGTTAAAAATCAAATCCATGCAATATATGAATCAACAACAAACAGAATCGTGGCAAGAATGCTGTAATCATTTGGATTTGAATGGTGTTGACATTTCAGATGAAGAGGTAGAAATTGAACTATTACGACGTAAACAAACCCAAAAACAAGGAGAAAAGGAATCATGAACTTATTTCATCATCCCATTCGAATGACCTTATTTATGGGTTTAGTATTTGCTATCTTATTTATTCCTTTTATAGTAATAGTTGGACAATTACTCAATATTAGGTACGCTATTCAGGCAATACTGTGGTGTTATACAACTCTATACGTACTTTATTTAACAAAATACTTACAACTACGTATTCATTTAATTGTTTTTCCGCTCTTTTTTGCTGGTATCATGATCATTTCAAATCTTACTTTCAATCAATATATTTTACTTTTAGCAGGAATGATTGGATGGATACGCTCTGGTTTATCCAAACAGAAGCACAGAATCATAGTTGAGATCATCATTTTTTCAGTAACAGGTGTATGGTTTTCACAGGTCGTGGCAGGTCATCGGATGATGTGGTGTCTTAATATCTGGATGTTTTTTCTGATTCAATCGCTTTATTTTGTATTTGATGACGTTAAAAGCTCAGATCAATTTAAAGTTGA
>PDZT01000150.1 GCA_002753105.1 Deltaproteobacteria bacterium YD0425bin50
AATATCGCCATAAAGTAGTTGAAGATATTCCAATAATTTCAGCAATTATGCTGTGAGGCAGATTTTGACTCTTTAACAATAAAGCTTCCATTTTCTGTTGTACTTTAGGATGTGGATGGTTGAATCTTTCATACCTCAACTCGTCTATTTCTTCTTGGGTAAAATGGATTTGGATCATAGTTCCTCCGTAAAATATCTAAAAATAATCCAATCTATATCTACCTGATTTTATTAAAAATATAGTTTGTTAAAAAAATGTTTGAATTAATACACAAAATCTTTCACTTGTGACCTTTAAGAGTATAGTCAATGTGCTGTTTCCAATAGTTTCTTTCTTGATTAAAGATAAGCTTCTAACCTCAGTAAAGTAAAAAAAATAGGGGAATATTTATCCAAAACGATTTTTTTGAATAAAAAAGTTAGGAAGTAAAACAAGTTAATTTAAAGGGGTTTAAAATCCAGAGGACTTTTAACTTCTTTAATTGTTCGGCTTTGGAGGGTATGAGTATAAATCATCGTTGTTTGCAATTCGTTATGCCCCAACAACTCTTGTATTGTGCGAATATCATAATTAGCCTGAAGTAGATGAGTAGCGAAGCTATGGCGAAATGTGTGTGCTGTAACTCGCTTTAATAACATTGCTTTTTGTGCTGCTTCTTTTATTGCTCGCTGTACATGTCTCTCATGGAGATGATACCGCCGTTTTTCTTTGCTCTCTTTTATCATCGTCAGCTCAATGGCTGGAAAGAAAAATTGCCATATAAATTCTTTAGCGCATCCTTTATATTTTTGCTCAATAGAAGCGAACATAAATGTACCAGCATAGCCAGCTTTTAGATCGTTTTTATATAGATCTCCCACTTGTTTTAGATGGAATTTAAGTTCCATTATAATTGAAACCGGTAGCGGAACGGTTCGGTCTTTCCGACCTTTGCCATCATGTACTGTCAGAATAAGGGTGTCAAAATTGAAATTGTTAACTCGTAAGTTCAAGCATTCAAATAGCCTAAGCCCACAACCATATAACAGCTTGACAATTAAATTGTATGGAGGCTGCAGATTGGCCAATATCAAATTAATTTCATCTCTGGATAAGACCACTGGGATATAGGGCTTATATTTAGCACGTGTTGCAGTTATTTTGCCTGGCTCTTTCTTCAAGATGTAGCGGAAAAAAAAGAGTAACGCGTTGAATGCTTGATTTTGAGTCGAAGCAGATACATTTTTTTGAACCGCTAAAAAAGTTAAAAAGTCTTTTATCTCTTGATCAGTCAGGACTTCTAAGCTTTTTGATTTTGTGAATGTCTGAAATTTGGAAAGCCAATTACGGTAAGTTTTTAAAGTCTTTGGAGAATAATGCCGGATTTTGATCTCGTTTTTTAAGCCTTCATAAGCCGATACCCATGAATAGGCTTTATGCTGTCCTGTTTTTATTAAAGTCTGATTTGAAGTTGTTTCTTTTATAGTGGAAGGAGATATAGATGGAGATATATTGGCTTGGGTTAATTTGACTTCATCAGGCAAAACTTGAGCCGCAGTTGATAGATGATCTATTTTCAAAGCTGTTACAGGTTTGCCTGTATCATCGAATTTATTAGTGACAATATCACTATAATAAATTGAAACCGCATGGGCTGCCTGTTTTATTTGAAATTCCTGCTGTTTCTTATCTTGTAGTTTTTTGATGAAGTGAGGAAGAGATTGTTGGTTATTCTCTGGATGCTTATATTTATTACAAAAATCAAGATAATACTTCAACCATTTTCTGTAGTATGTGCGATTTTGAACCGGAATTTTTTTTCGTTCTAAATGAATATCAAATTGATATTGAAGTTCAGTTGGGACTTGTATCATTTTTTTTCTTGACTTTTATTCTTATTATGATTATTGACCTTAAATCAATGTTTCATTATCATTAAATACCCCACTTTTTTTAATACTGCAATAAAAATTAAAATGAAGACAAAATGAAGACAAAAAGAAAAATACTACCTGGGCAAGCAGGAACAAAAAGCCTTATGGAAAAATATGGAGACGATTTGATATGTGTTAGGTACAAATATGATGAAAAAGATATGGTGCGAATCAAAACAGTTGAATTACTTGTTGAAAAAAGCACTTGGATAAAAAATATCAAGAAAGATTCCAAAAATAAAGTAATAGGTGTAAAAATTGACTATGCAGAAATGGAATTACGTGCAAAAGTGAGAGAAGCTGGCGGAAAATGGAATCGTACTAAAAAAGTTTGGGAGCTTCCTATGGCAGATATTGTGATGTTGAACTTGGAAAGTAGAATTGTTGAAAATTTTGAATGACAGTTGATGTATCTCAAATGAAGTATTATACAAAATGACTCACATTGTTTCTACTATTAGAAACATAAATAAATGATAAGTTTTCTGTATGTTTCTAATAGTAGAAATTATTTAGGGTGGGAAAAAGCAAAAGTTTCTAAATATAGAAATATGGCTACTTTCTATTATTAGAAACTTTTTAAGGTAAAATTTCTACATGTAGAAACAGAAAATGTTTATATATGTAGAAATAATTTTATAAATGTTTCTAAATATATAAATAATGTTTCTATATTTAGAAAGATGCTAAAATAAATTTCTTACCCGCATAATCACTGGTTAATCACCAACGAGCGGAGTGCCGAGTTTCGGCGATATGGGCTTCGTCGAGGCACTATGAGAGGCGTATAATAGGACAAAGCCACAGCGGACGAGACTGAGATTAACGGCATTATGAGCTTCGATCACATAAGGCGCATAAGCACATAAAGGATAAAAATATGGATGATATAAAATCTGAAGAAAAACATAATTCTTTTCCACCATCTCCTTTCGCAAAATATAAAGGTGAGTTGCAACTTGGAGGTGCGGCTGTAGATTGTTATGTCCTTGATACTGGTGAAAGAGTTATAAGCGCTGGAACAACAGTAAAAGCAATTGCAAATACAAAATCAGCAGACCTTGCAGAATATATAGGAGTAAAAGCATTAAAACCCTTTATAAACAGTGACTTAGTCCTTGCAGAAACTATAGAATTTAATATGCCGGGGACGCATTATGTCGGAAGAGGGATAACAGCGGAAAGATTTATAGAAATATGTCAAGCATATGTTTCGGCATTGTCCGCATTTGTTATTTTATTGACATTTTTATCTACAAATAATACCATCTATTTGTTAACATAAAATTACAAATGAGGTGACAAATGGAACGTTATAAACATATTTCATTCCGAAAAGAATGGGAGATAGATACCAATTGTGCTTATATGTACTAATGAAAGTAGGAAATAAATATATGACAAATACAAATATCTTAAAGGAAATGATGCCAAGTAAGAAAGCATAGCAACTAATTTGCGGTCTAAACGCCGTTTAACCCGGCGGTGGAACGGATGGCTCGCTAAGGCTCGCCACCGCTCACCTTGACGTTAGCCCTTCGATAAAGAGAGCTGGAGATTCGAGCGATTTTAGCTTCGGGAGAGGAAAGGCGCATCAGCGGAGACTATCTCACGTGAGTCAATATGTAACTATAGTCGGTTTCACGTGACTTCATTCTAAAAGAGAAGGCTGGCTTATAGATTTTTACCAACAAAATTAGGCTTCTAAAGCCTTAAAGCTGGTATGAAGTCAATTGAAATGGGCTATAAACATATACAAGGCTGAGGCATCGCATTGTGATAGTTACATAGATATTAAATAAAAGAGAGGTAAATATGCTTCAACACAGAATGATTGAACGCTTCAAGGAGGCTTGTCATGAGGATGAACGAATAGTTGCAACGTTGATGTTTGGTTCGTTTGCTATTGGAGAGGGCGACGAGTTTTCCGATATTGAGTTCGCTGTATTCATCAATGATGATTCATTCGATGAGTTTGAACAGCGCTCGTGGCTTGATGTAGTAAGTCCGGTTGCCGCTTATTTCCTGGACGATTTCGGCCATCACACAGCACTGTTTAAAAATGGCATTCGAGGTGAATTCCACTTTATGCGCGAATCTGAGTTGCCAGTGGTTACCAGTTGGCAAGGTTACGGGTGGTTTCCCTCGCTCTCTACGGCTGTAGTTCTTGACCGATCAGGCGAATTGTCAAAATACGCGAGCGCTCTCGTGGGAGGGCCTCCTGCTCGAAGAGGCGCGCCTCTGGTAGAAGGACTCGCTTTAAATCTTATCAACCTGATGCTTTTTGGAGCCAATCTTTTAAATCGCGGTGAGTATGCTCGCGCTTGGGCTTTACTGAGCAAGGCGCATGAGAACCTGCTCAAACTGATTCGTCTTCACGAAGGGACAACAGACCACTGGCCAACACCTTCCCGTGCATTGGAGACAGATATTTCCAACATTGCCTATAAACGCTACATGACCTGTACAGCCAGCATTGAGCCGAGCGCACTATGCATTGCCTATCACGAGTCGTGGATGTGGAGCCGCGAATTGCTTGAAAGAGTTGCTGAACCTCTGAATATCGAACTTCCTGAAGCTGTTATTGTCCAGGTACAGAGGTTGCTTGATAAGGCACTGGCTCGTTAGAATAAGACTATTTGGTCCCACGAAAAGAAGAATTTAGGCTCATCAGAGAAGTAAATGAAGAAGCGGAGCAATTTTTTCGAGAGAGGGAAAATGAGTGGGCGTTTCGTGAGAGATAAGCATACGATTACATTACTTAATTCGAGAATATGGACATAATGGGTTGGGCTATCAGAGAAGGCGCATCAAGAGAGATCAGCTTATAACGAAGAGAGTCCAGATTGTAAGCGTTTTAGGTTTTCTGTAGTGAAATATGAGGGAAGGCACATCAAGAGAAATCAACTGCGAACAAAGATAATGAGCTCTCTGTAGAGGCGCATCAAGAAGAAAAAATATAAGAAAATCGGACTGATCGCCGCCTAACCAAGCGCTGGAGCGGGCTAAAGCCGCTCAGCTGATTGTTAGCACTTCGACCACGTCAGAAGATAATACGAGCGATATAAGCTTCGAGAAGATATGCGTAATAAGGGAGATAAGCTTCGACTACGAGAGAAGAGAATACGAGTGTAATGGGCTTTCGGGAAGATGTAATATAAAGAATTTCGTAAAATAAATATCAAAAAAGGTGGATTAGATGACTAATCTTACAATTGAGTTATTGAAAAAAGAGGCTAAATTATTTTCAGTTTTAGAATCAAAACATGAAGAACCAACTATCTATGGTTCAACGGATGGGAAAGCTGTTGGCACGTATTTGGAACATAAATTTCAAGAGTACCTTTCCCAAAAATACAAATATATAAAGGGTAATTCAGCTAGTGGAATTGATTTTCCTGAACTTCAGGTAGATATTAAAGTAACAAGCATTACTCAACCACAATCCTCTTGCCCTTTTAAATCTGCAAGACAAAAAATATATGGACTTGGTTATTCTCTTCTTGTTTTTGTATACAAAAAAGAAGATAACCAACAAACAAAAAAAGCCCGCCTCAATATTCTTCACTCAGTCTTCGTGAATGAAAATAGAACCGCTGATTTTCAATTAACAACCGCTATAAATAACATCTTAAAAAATTCAGGGAATAAAGATGACCTTCTCGCGTTATTTTCTGATAAAAATCTTCCTGTTGATGAAATTTCTGCAGGCGAACTTGCTGATGAGATTTTTAAAAATACTCCCCAAATTGGCTATTTGACCATATCTAATGCTCTGCAATGGAGACTCCAATATACAAGAATAATTGAGAATGCAGATAAAGTTGAGGGCATTTTCAGATTGGTGTGATTATGCTCAAAACTGATACAAAAACAATATATGGAGATTTTCAAACCCCACCATCATTAGCGGAATTGATGATGGATATCCTTGATACATTAGACTTTTCTCCGAATTGTATTATTGAACCTACATGCGGTGTCGGAGAAATTTTGATGAAAGCTGATAATAGATTCCACCCTAAACTATCGTTCGGCGTAGAAATAAATCCTGAATATGTCAACACATTCAAAGCTAAAATAAATGGGAAAAGTAGTTATATTATATTGAACGGTAGTATTTTTGATTATTTAATTACTATTGAAAAACAAAGTAAATCATTTGAGACAATTTTATTAGTAGGTAATCCTCCCTGGGTGACTAATTCTGAGATCGGTGCAATGAATGGTAATAATTTACCAAGAAAATACAATATTAAAGGCTTAAAAGGAATAGATGCAATAACAGGTAAAAGCAATTTTGACATAGGCGAGTATATTTTATGGAAATTGATTGAGATATTTCACCAAAAAAATTGTGTCTTCGCATTTTTATGTAAGACTATTGTTGCTAGAAATCTTTTAAAGCTATTGTGGGATAATGCTATACAATTTAAAGATGCATCTATTTATCCTATAGATTCGAAAAAGTATTTCAATGCTGCTGTAGATGCCTGCTTTTTTGTAATAAATTTTTCTACAAAACTAAAAAAGCAAACCTGTTGTATTTTTAATTCAATTGAAAATAGGGTTCTCGATAAAAAATATGGCTATTTTAATCAAATGATTATAAATAATTATGATTTTTTTTCTTCTCATAATTACTTTGGAACATCAGATTATATATGGCGTAATGGAGTAAAACATGATTGTTCAAAAGTAATGGAATTGAAAAAAACATCTAACGAGTATATAAACGGATATGGTGAGATTGTTAATATAGAATCTGATTTGATATTTCCTTTATATAAAAGTTCTGATTTATCTAAACATTTCCCTGCTATTAAAAAATATGTGATTATAACTCAAAAAAGTGTTGGTGAAGATACCTCCTATATAAAATATCAATATCCTTCTGCATGGCTATATTTAAACAAATATTATAATTCGTTCGTTGAGCGAAAAAGTTCTATTTATAAAAACAAACCCCCTTTTTCTATATTTTCTATTGGTGAATATAGTTTTAGTCCTTATAAAATAGCTATATCAAGCTTATATAAAAAAATATTATTTCACAAAATATCTTCTATAGAAAATAAAATTATTATGGTAGATGATACTTGTAACTTTATTTCTTGCTATTCTAGTGAGGAAGCTGATTTTGTTCATTCATTACTATCTTCGGATGAAGTATGTGGATATTTGAATTCAGTAATTTTCTGGGATAACAAAAGACCCATAACGATAGAGTTGCTTAACCGATTAGATTTATTAAAGGTTTCAATCAAGTTAGGGCTTGAGAATATGTATCATTCATTTGTAAGAAAAAACAAAGTTACAAAAAAAAATAATAATATACAACTTAACTTGTTTTAATATGGAAAAGAAAAAAAGAGTGCGTATTAGACAACAAAATGGCGGATTAACCACCGCCTAACCAACAAAATGGAGCGGATGCAGGCTAAACGCCTGCACCGCTCATTTTGAGCGTTGGCCACCCGACTATGATCGTGAAAACAAAAAAAAATTATCAGGAGCAACGATAAGAAATCGTACCCGAATTTGATTCCATGAGAACAGAAGAAAATCGTCAGGGCAAGGATAAAAAATCATACTCAGAATCATGCCCAAAGGAAAGAAATAA
This sequence comes from Deltaproteobacteria bacterium YD0425bin50, assembly GCA_002753105.1. GTDB lineage: Bacteria > Desulfobacterota > Desulfobacteria > Desulfobacterales > YD0425bin50 > YD0425bin50. The sequence continues at coordinate 7,538 of PDZT01000150.1, forward strand.
AATGATTTTAAAGATTGACCCGATCTTATCGGAAAAAAGTGTTTTTCAAGATGATGATTTGGTTTGTTATTGTTTTGAATACACGAAGAGAAATATAGTAGATGATTATCGTACAAACGGTTACTCCAAAATCCTTGAAAGGATTAAATCAGAAAAGAAAAACAAAGGATGTAAATGTGAAGTCAAAAACCCTAAGGGGAAGTGATGTTTAGGTGAGATTCACCAGTTGGTGAATGAAATAAAAGAAAACAGATAACAAGGTTTTTTCAGCGGCGCAAAAAGCCGCAACCACTGAAAACGATGTTGGCACCCTGCCTGAACTTGATTCGTGAGAACGAAAGGATATCTTCTGAGCAGGAAAAAGAACAAAAGGACACTATCAGATATAGCGGACTAAACGCCGACCAACCATCAAAATGCAGCGGACTCCGCTAATCGCTCCGCCGCTGATTTTGGGCGTTATCCCTTCGACAAGCGAAGTAGACATTTCGAGCGATAATGGCTTACGTTAAGCGATATGTGAACAGGTGCATCAGGAGATGATGAGCTTGCGGAAACGATAAATAAAATTCGAACTACTTTAGCTTCCGTCAATCAAAAAACGGAGCTATCAAAAAATTTGCGGATTAACCACCGTATAACCCTTACGCTTTACCGGATTCGCTAATCACTCACCGGTGAGCTTAACGCTGGACAAAGGAGGAAAAAAGAGCATGATACGTTGGACTTTATCTGTGTTTCTGAGCTTCTTACTATTCCTAACGGCCTGCACCATGACCAAGAGTGCTCGTCTTTATTCACCAGACGGAAAGATCATTACAGCTAATTTTGCATACTCTGGTTCTGGGAGAGGAGAAGTATGGGGTGAATTCCCCGATGGCGAAAAGTTTAGAGGAGAGTATTTTACGGTCGTTAACGAGCGTGTTACAGCATCTATGTTGTCAACCCCCTGGGGTCCTCTTACGGGAATATCTGTTTCAAAAGCTGGTCCTCAAGTTAGCCATATTACTGCCGTCGGCGATAAGGGTACGCAAATGCAGTGCATTTCATTTCCAAAAGGTTCCCACGGGTTTGGTACATGCCGAGATTCAAAAGGCACTGAATACAGGCTACACTATTAATGACCGCCCAACGAGTCGTTCCACCGGATCGCGTACCGCTCCCGGTTAACTCGTTGTTAAAGGGTGCCAGTAGGAGCGAAAGAAAAATGACTCGATAATACATACGAAGAGGCGAGACAGGAAGCTTTGAGATGGAGAGCCACCCAAGCCGAATATTGATAGAATCGGAGAGCTGGACAGAGGAAGATAAGTGAGAGATAACAAAAATAGAAGTACAAAAACTGAAAGATTGATAGAGTTTTATGGCTTATGTGAATCAACTTACTTACTTTTAAGGCAAAAGAGAAAAAAGCTGAGAAACAAAGGGAAAATTGATAATGGCTCATATTGGATTTTGGGGTCGTGATGTGGTAAGATCGAGTTCAACTTTTAACACTCTATAATGGACTGAAAAATTTAGACTGAAAATTTTACATGAGCTCGATTTTTAAACTTAAAAAACATATAATGGAAAAAAGTTTAAAAGGAGCAAAAATGTCAAAAAGAATAATAAAACAAT
>PDZT01000151.1 GCA_002753105.1 Deltaproteobacteria bacterium YD0425bin50
TCTTTTTCCTGAGGTTCTCTGGGAATAATTATCAAATTAATATCATTTTCCCATGAAATATCCACATAAGGATCATGCATGCGCAAATTATCTTTACCATCTTTACCAACACTATAAAGCAACGCACGTTTTTTTCCCAATGTGGAGTCATATTTACCGGACTCATCAAATGGAAACGGAACTATATACTGAAATGGCTGTTTCCAGCCGTCATACAAATAATCCCTCGATGTAAACCCTGCAGAGATAAATGGACCATGATCTCGCCAATTTCCATAAAAAATTTTTTCACTTGGATTTTGATCATCATATGGATTAACCGCTAAAGCATCAAGTGAATGCGCAGAATATCCTATAAGATCACGCAGTGTATTTGATGGGGACTCCTCTGGAAATTCACCAATCACTTCATAATATTTTTGTAAAGCCTCTTTTAATTCAAGAAGCGTAGTTCTCGTTTCTTCTACCTTAGAACCCTCTATCACAGGAATCATTGCTGTTGTAGTGATAGTCATAAGAATGACCATAATGGTCACACTCACAAGGACTTCAAGAAGGGTAAAAGCATTACAGCGATGCATAAAATTCGTAGTATTATTTTTGTTGATAGTATTTCTTGAAATAAAACAGATAGTTGCTTGCTTTTTCTTTAAACTTTAGTTTTTGTGTATCACAACTTAATTTGCATAGCAATATGTTAATTAATTAACTTTTTAATTTATATAACAATAATTAACCATAGGGTAGGTTTTTCTAGAAAATTTTTTTGTTATGGAAACAAGATTCTTGAATGTCGCACATTTTTTGTATTTTTTCGTTGAGTTAGCAAAAAAAATTTAGTAACTTAGCATTTTAAGCACTTTAAACCCTATGAATAAATTAATATGAGGTGAACTATGTCGAGAACTAAAATTGTTTGTACTATCGGGCCATCTAGTGAATCGGAACAGATGCTTACAGCGCTTATAGAAGAGGGGATGAGCCTAGCCCGGCTAAATTTTTCTCATGGCACGCATGATGAGCATGGACTTAAAATTGATATGATTCGAAAGATTTCTGAAAAATTAAATAAACCGGTTGGCATTTTACAAGACCTCTGCGGTCCAAAAATTCGGGTTGGCAAGGTTACTGGTTCTGGAATCCGATTAGAACCCGGAACAAAATTTATTTTAACGAATAGAGATATATTAGGTGAAGGAAATCAGGTCTCTGTATCTTATACGAATCTTCCATCTGAAGTTCAAGTAGGAGATATCATTCTTTTGGCAGATGGTTTGATGGAACTTAAAGTTGAATCGACAACAGACAAGGATATTATTTGTAATGTTGTTACAGGCGGTGTATTAACTTCAAATAAAGGAATTAATTTACCGAGTGGTACAATTAAAGCACCATCAATGACAGAAAAGGACAAAGCAGACTTACTTTTCGGTATAAAAGCCGGGGTTGATTATGTCGCGTTGTCATTTGTCAGAACGGCTCAAGATGTATTGCAGGTTAAAGAAATAATTAAAAACAATGCTTCTGATATTCCAGTAATTGCAAAAATTGAAAAGCATGAAGCGCTCGAGAATATTGACCTGATTCTTAAAGCAGCAGATGGAATTATGGTTGCCAGAGGCGATTTAGGTGTAGAGATTCCGCTAGAGCAGGTACCGAATGTTCAAAAAATGTTAATTAAAAAGGCAAATGCATGTGGAAAGCCTGTAATTGTAGCAACGCAGATGTTACGATCCATGGTCGATTCTCCAAGACCCACTCGTGCGGAAGCCAATGATGTTGCGAATGCTGTATTAGATGGTGCAGATGCTGTCATGCTTTCAGAAGAGACCGCTAACGGTAAATATCCAATTAAAGCTGTTGAATATATGAGAAAAATTACAAAAACTGCAGAAGAAAATTATCCTCATCAAAAATATCTGAACTTAAAATCCAAAATGGAGATTTCAGAATCTGTTGCTTATTCTGCATGTGTAATTGCAGATCACTTAAATGTTGCTGCTATTGTTGGAACAACTCGATCAGGTTTTACAGCTAAGCAAATTTCAAGATTTAGACCGAAATGCAATATTATTGCGCTTTCACCTAGCCAAAAAACAGTTCGTCGGCTTACCCTTTTTTGGGGATGTGTTCCGAATTATTTTATGGACGTCAAAGATACAGATGATCTTATTGGGCAAACAACCTCAGTTGCAGCCCAGACAGGTTTAGTTTCTAAAGGTGATTTAATTGTAATTACTGCTGGCCATCCAGTATGGGTTGCAGGTACAACAAACATGATTCAAGTAAAACAGATTTAGAGGAAAATAAAAATGGATACAGAGTGGAAACAATATCAAGATAAAAGTGGTATCAAATTATTTTTGCGTCCGATTTCTGGGCTAAGTTTTTATGAATGTAAAGCAACAACAATGATTGATTCAAGAATTGAAGTTTTAGGTATGGTTTTAAGAAATATTCCAGCCTTTACACTTTGGTTACCGAGTTGTAAAGAATCTATTATTGTTCAACAATTCGATGAAAATAATTATATTACTTATTACATTCAACATGCTCCATGGCCATTTAAAAACAGAGATGCGGTTTTTCGGGTATCCACCACAATTGATTGGGACTTAGGTAAAGTTACAGTATCTTTTGAAGCCATTAATGAACCACGGGTTAGGTTAAGAGATGATTGCGTACGAATGTCGCAGATGAAAGGTAAATGGATTCTTGACTATGTGGATCGTGAACATACAGAAGTGACATTCGATATCATGTCAGACCCCGGTGGAAACGTTCCTGCATTTTTAGCGAATATGATTATTAAACGCTATCCGTTTACTGCTCTGTGCAATTTAAAAGAAATGGCAAAGAAAAAAATTTATATTAAATCTGCAGCAGAATCGCATGAAAGTGTTTTAATTGATCAATATGTTCGAGAAGGCAAATTAAAAAAATAACCAATGAAGAACTTGAGTTAGCCATGTTTTTTCATAAGAGCAACAGGTGGAAATAAAGCAACCATTTCCGCCTTTGCTGCTTTTAAACTCTTGAATTAGTGTGGGTAACCCTAAACCTGATGTACTTTTGATAATACCATTGGCTTCGCCATCATTATCGCCTTGACCACCATCAATTAAACTGAGGGTTAATACATTCCTCTCTGGATTAAAAGTCGCAATAGGTTTATTTTTTGTACTTCCTAAATACCATCCTTTTTCTTCACTAAAAAGATACCATCCATATTTAGGATCGACAATCTGCGGTAGAATAAATGTAATGGTTGCATAATCACCGGAAACACCAACTTTAATATCAAAATCAACTATTCCATAAAGCATATCTGAAGGAATATAGGTTTGGGTATCAAATTCTTCAGGATCAGTATTCTCAAGCCGGGTCAAATCACCATGATTGACATATAAACCTATAACATATTCGTCTGGTTGAGTTTCAATGTAAAGTATATTTCGGGGATCAAAAGTAATACCATTATCCACAACTTGGATATCAACCGAATCAGTATTCTGTCGATTATAAATATCAGTTATGGTTAATTCAAATGTAATAATAGAGGATTGATGGTTAGGAAGTACAGGAGCCACAAAAGTTGGCTTCATCGCAGTATTATCAGAGAGTACGACAGTGGGTCCGCTTTTTTGAATCCACAGGTAACTGGAAGTAATATGATACTTATCTACTGACGTTTCTCCATTTAAGGTAACCGTATCTCCTTCTTTGATTTGGGTATCTGTTTCTCCGGGCTGATCATCTCCTGCATTCGCAATACACTCGGATTCTGGTAAAATTGGAGTCATTAGATCAGGGAAAGTAAGAATCGTATTTGGCTGAATGATAATTTTGCCTTTAATATCTTTAGAATCTTCTTGATCAAAAAAGAAATCATCAAGAACATCGATATCATTAGAGCCAATAACATTATCTCTTATCTTCCAAAAATTATTGCTAAAATCAGGCTTATATTCATTATTTTTTGTTGTGTCTTGTAGTGGTCGAATAAACTCGGATCTTGTATTATCAACGAACGTATTATAGGAAATTTCAGATTCATCTGAGTACGAATTGTCTATAGGTTGCTTATCCCAAATAAACGTATTGGATAAAATGATTACTTTATCATCTCCGGCAGTAATTTTTGCATTATACACATTGTTATTTCGAAATATAACGTTATGATTTAGTTCTATATATGTCTGTGTTTCTGAACAAATAAAATTATTTCTTTCAATAATACTTGGCCATTCATAGGCACTATAAAACACAATCGGTGAAATGCTGTCTAAGGTTGAATTACGCAATTCAATATATCCGTACCGATAATCGCTATAGTTTTGATGATTAAATGGGCAACCTTGATTGAACTTTGCATGGTCAATAATAACAATGTTAGGCTGATCAGACTGTTTTGGAAAAATATTAACGCTACTGAATACAACTTGATTGTCTTCAGTACCTTTGGCAATTAAGGTTCCACCTTGAAGATAAATATAAGATGGTCGCTGGTTTCCACCTTGAATCGTAACACCGGGCTGAATAGTTAACACTGCACCATGTTTAATATATATAGAATCACTAATGGTTATTGGAGAATTTTGAAGTGACCATGTAGTATTAGTTATCACATGAGTATCAACTTGCATGGCTATAGATTGAGATAAGCATCCCCAACATAGTAAATAAACAACTATGCCTGCAAATACCCTATTGTTGCATAAACCTAACCTTTTATTTATCCATAACATATTCATAGAAGATTCCTTATGGACATGGAAGCAGTTATTTTCAATACCATTTGCTTTAAAATAGTAAAGTACTGCTCCCAACCGCCTTCAGACATAAATAACGTATCTTATCAAAAAGCTAAGTCAAATTAATTGCATCTTTCAGTGCTTTTCCCGGAATAAATTTCGTTACCTTTCTTGCTGCAATTTCAATTTCAGATCCGGTTTGTGGATTTCTTCCTTTTCTTGCTTTACGTTCAATAGATTTAAACGTTCCAAAACCAACTAAGGTAACAGTATCGTTTTGAGCAAGCGCATCTGTAATTGCAGATATAACACTATCCACTGCTGACTGAGCTTCTTTTTTACTACTAACGACTTCTGCAACCTTGTTTACCAAATCACCTTTGTTCATACGGAATCTCCTTTTTTAAAAAATTGTTTTCTTTTGTCTGTTTGGCATCATTAATATAACATGGTTGTTGTTATTAAATGTTTTTTTCTTTTAAGTGTAAAATTAATCAGGTTTGAATGCGGTTGAATCTAAAGAAACACCATTACTTCTTGAAATTTAAGGTAAACTACTTTTTTGTTTGTTAGATGTCAAGAGATTATTCATTCAATTGAATTAAAACTTGATATGTGTCGATATCTTGATATATTATTTAAAAATGATGATTCGTAAAAATCTTTTCAATACACGGAGGAAATATGGATGCACAACTCGTTAATATTATTATTGAGGCGACACTATATATTATCGATACATTGGCATCTACACAAGTAAGCAAAGCACACAAACCCTATAGCAAAAAAGGCCAAAAACCATCAGGGGATATTTGCGGCTTCATTGAAATGAAAGGAAATCCGAATGGCACTATTGCTGTTTGTTTTAATAAAAGTGGAATTCTTTCTATTGTATCCACTATGTTATTTGAAGAAATCAAAGAGATTAATGATGAAATTATAGACGCTGTCGGGGAAATCAGCAATCAAATATCTGGACATGTCAAAACAAAAATGGGAGATATTGGCAAAACACAGCAAGTTAGGTTTGTTAAATCGATATCTGCAACAGATCTAATTCTTCATTTTCCAAATAGACCTACGCTTGTACTTCCTTTTGAAACAAAAGATGGACGATTTACAATAGAAATATGCTTTGATAAATAATTGGGACGAGGTTATTCAAATTTCCACAACAAAGATCAAGTCATATTCATCATTTTATTTATTAAGCACCCTGTTTCTTCCTGATCTTTTTGCTTCATAAAGTGCATCATCTGCTTTTTTTAATAATGATTCAGCACATGATGTATCGGGCTTCATTTCTGAAACGCCTTGGCTAATTGTAATGTTTAATGGGGTGTTTTTAAATTCAAATGTGGTATGCTCAATTCTTTTTCTGATATCTTCAGCTACAGATAGTGCGGATACTAACTCAGTTTCAGGAAGCATGCAGCAAAATTCTTCACCACCATAACGGGCAAAAATATCTACAGCTCGAATTCTTGACATAACACTTGTCGAAAAACTTTTTAAAATAAAATCACCCGCTTGGTGTCCATAAGTATCATTAATTTTTTTAAAATAATCAATATCTTGCATGATAATTGAAAATGAGCGCTTATACCGTTTGTGCCTTTCAAATTCTTCTTCAATTCGCGATTCAAAGTAACGGCGATTATAGACCCCTGTTAATGCGTCTTTAATATTCATTTCAATCAGCTTTTGTTCATAGGCCGCAACTTCTGTGACATCATGTACCATTAAAAAAATATATTCAACAACGTTTGTTTGGTCTCGTAAAGGCCCCATTGTACAATTTTGTTGCATATGATCAAATTTGATACCAAATGTATTGACTGGTTTTAAAGGGAAACAGTATTTGTGAAGTTTTTGAGATAAAAACGAAAAATTCCCAAACGCGAGAACTGATTTGCAATTTCGTTTAAACCATGGCGCATCTAACGATGGGAAAAAATGAAAAATTGATTTGCCAATAATCTCATTACCAGAAATTTTGCTGTGGGTTTCCATCCATCTGTTCCATTGGCGTACGTTCAAATCACGATCAAGAATAACGATCCCAACATTGACCATATTGAATATTTGCTCAAAGATCATTCGTACGACTCCATGAAATTTTGTAATGCATGTCTTAACCAGTCGATCGATTCATTATCCGTGAGAATCATTAAAAAACCATTTATATTTTTATTTTCAAATTCAAAAATGGTTTTCATAACAATTGCTGTTTGATTTTCTTCAAATGAGTTAATGAGATTGTTATGTCCTTCACTATCATCAACAATTAAATGCGGTGGGGAATACGTTACAAACGTACCCAGAAGTTCAGATACTTTCCCAACACATGCGCCAATTAAAATGTTCCCTATTTCCAACAAGATTTCAGTTTTTTGTCGATGTAGTGTAAAACCATCATCAGAAAATTGATCATCTAAAATACCTGCGATGTCTTTTCCACTCGTTTGCGGGAAAACAAGTATTCCAGACCCTCTAAATTCTCCCCAAAATTTTTGCTGTAAAATACTCGTATTCTCAGATGAAGGAATGTTTTGTTTGATATAATGGGGAAGGTCACCTATATCGATAACTTTAATATTTGGAACGCTTAAAACAACATAAATATCTATAACTTGGGCTAAGTCTGCGGTTGCGTTGCCAAAGGCGATATTCATAATTTCTTGTAAAATATCTTTTTCGTCAGAAGAAAATATGTCATTTAGGTTTGGCTCCATAGTAACTACACCAGGTTATCCTCTCATTGCTTTTAATTTTAATTCAGCTTTTTCAATAATAGTCTGGATGGATTCTGGTTTAGCAGGTTTTTTTATTACAGTAAATGCGCCTAATGCCATAACGCTCGCAAGTGATTTAGGCTGAATGTCTGCAGTTAAAACAATGACAAGAGAATCTTTGTCAATTTCTTTTATTTTTTGCAACGCTTCATAACCATTCATTACCGGCATAGTCAAATCCATAAATGTTAAGTCAGGTTTATTGGCAGTGTATTTATCAACGCCATCCTGCCCGTTCACCGCTTCAATAATGTCAAACTCTTTGTACTTGATAATACTGTTCTTCAGCATTTTCCGTGCAATAGGAGAGTCATCTACAATTAATATCACTTTTACCATGAACTTATCCTTGTCTTTTTTTGGTTATGATTTGTAATGCGAAAACATAAATTGAAAAGAGGATAATGCTTGATGAAAAAAAAAACAAAGTTCACTTTTTCCCCCGTATAACGAATTTTATACATTTAGGCAAATCATTTTACCAATTACTAATTACAAATAAAATTGGGTTAAGGTGTTAAAGTACCAGTCGATCATATCATTGCCAAAAAAAACATATAAGGATGCACCTAAGGCAAGAAAAGGACCAAATGGAATTGCAAGCTTCAAATTTTTTTTTGTTAAGATCATAATCACCAAGCCAGCTACGGATCCAATTGCAGATGATATAAATATTGTAAATAAAACACCTTTCAATCCAATAAGCGATCCTATCATTGCAAGGAGCTTAACATCTCCGCCTCCCATGCCTTCTTTGCCAGTGAGAAAAAAATATATCCAAGCTACAGCAAATAAACTCCCACCGCCAGCCAAAATTCCATAGATCGAATCGTACCATAACATATTAGGTATCAATAGGCTTAATAAAAAAAATAAAGGGATGCCGGGCAATGAAATGATATCCGGTATAATTCGATGATCAATATCAATCATACTAACTAATAGCAATATACATAAAAAAACAAAATAAATAATACTCTGAATATGAAAACCGAATTTATGATATACAACAAGTCCAATTAGACCTGTACATAACTCAATTAAAGGGTATCGGAATGATATACTCTTTTTACAATTTCTACACATCCCTTTAAGCAACAAATAACTCACAATGGGGATGTTGTCAAAAAATTTGATAGGCGTATAACAGTTTGGACATCTTGAACCCGGGGATACAATGGATTGTCCTTTAGGTATTCTGTAAATACATACGTTTAAAAAACTTCCAATGCACATGCCATAAAAGAATATAGATAAAATTAATATAAATGAATGCATAATTTTTTATTTTGTTAAAGTCTTATTGAACCATTGTAGGCTTTGTTACTGTTTATTGTCATATATGAATTTATTCTGATTGAAAAATTGAATTTATTAACGCCCCGTTATTTTTATAATGACAGATAACCAATCAATATGTTACTTCTCCTAATATTTATTTTTTTTTATTACTAATGATGTTTTGGTTATGTAACCAACTCATGTTTTTTTTTCAACAATTTTTCATTGAATTTTTAATTTATGTGGTGCGGGTATGGTTGATATAGAGCAGGATGAGTTAATACATATTATTGAAGAGAAAGACGAGAGTGATATAAAGACGA
>PDZT01000152.1 GCA_002753105.1 Deltaproteobacteria bacterium YD0425bin50
GTTTTGTCATCTAACTTCAGAAAATTTTTAAGTGCTGGATTAATATAAATAATTTCAATGTGTTCATGATCAAATTGGGTAATCAGAATATAATCTGAGGTTTTTTCTATGAAATCAAGAAACAGAATACCAAGCATTTCTTCTTTTTTACGCCACCAAAAATAAATCCCAAACAAAATATTTGAAACAACTAAAACAAAAACAATCCCACAGATGAACAGAATAAACTGGAGATGCCTTTGAAAAAAAGAAATACGTTTATTGATAATTTGGCTGTCTTTTGGAAGCGCATCATCATTAATATCCCAGCGGATTAACTGTGTATCGTCAAATATATAAGGATTATCAACTGCTTCTGGCTGACTATCTTTTATCGAACCGTTGGTCAGATAGTCCAATGCAAGTGTTGCTGATGCATATGCATATAATTTACACTGGCTTAATTTTCCACCTACAATGCCATAACCCAGTTTCGTATCATCTAATGCATATACAGGAACCGATGAATTTTGTGTAATCTGCTTATATACCCGATGTGCCTGAAATAAACGTCCTGTTTTATCCCGTAAAAATGTTCCTAGTATTACTGCTGAATCTCTCGGAAGTTTACTTAGGTTAAATATTAATTGCTCCATTGAAAGTTCTTCACCATTGTAGTAGCCAAATACAATATGTCCAAATTTTTCAGTATGATTGTCAATTAGAGCACGTTGTTTTAATCCAAGTGGAGAATTGTCTGTTACCACAAAAATATGTCTCAGGTCCGGATGCAGTCTAAGAATCAATTCAATATTTTCTTTAATGTCTATATGTTGTGTTATGTTGATAAGGGTAATATATTTTGGAAGGGATGCGGGAAGGGTAGGTTCAATATCAGAAAAAAAAATCGGTGTTTCTGGAAAAACAGCTTCTTTTCGAGGTAATAGTGCTTTGAGAATTAAATAATCCGTAATAAAAATAAGATTAAAATTCGTTTTCCGATATTTGATATCGAGCATATCAATAAAAAGTGCACAGAACTCATCTCCATACACTTTCTTTGTATCCATATATTCAACATCATATTCAACATTGTCTATTGCCTTATTGAGTTTTTCCTGAATCCCGGCCATATAGTGATCATTCCAGTCATTTTCTTTTAAGGAAGAATGGATAAACAATACTTTTTTGGCTTCGGTATCACATAAAAGCAAAGAGGGTGAATATGTCAACAACAGACCGATCCATAACCCTATGAACATATATAGCTTAAAGTTTTTTGCTGCGTTATCGGTAGTCGATGTATTAGGCATACACCTTCCTCCCTGCTGCCTTGCCAAAATTCTTTTCTGAAAAACTATATTTCCGATAGAATGGATAATATAGTTGTTTTTTTGAATTCATGATGTTTAATGTTTGGCACACATTTGGTTGTGTAAGTTTACAGCACATAAATCACCGCACATGGTGCAACTATTCTTATTGCATGTGAAACTATCGGCTCTTCGCTTTTTAGGCAGTTCAGAATCAATAGACATTCGAAACATCCCTTCCCAATCGAGGTGCTTACGATATACTGACATTTGAATATCTCTTTCTATAGCGCCTTTTATCCCTTTAGCAATATCTCCAGAATGAGCTGCAATTTTGGCGCTAATCACTCCAAGCCTAACATCTTCAATATTGGGTAAACATAAATGTTCTGCCGGCGTTACATAACACAAAAAATCTGCGCCTGCTGCTGCTGCAACAGCACCGCCTATAGCTGCAGTAATATGATCATAGCCCGGAGCGCAATCTGTGGTTAATGGGCCAAGTACATAAAATGGAGCGCCATGACATAATCTTTTTTGAAGACGAATATTGGTTTCAATCTGATTTAACGGCACATGGCCGGGACCTTCGATCATCACTTGAACACCAGCATTTCTTGCTCGTTTGGTTAATTCACTCAAAATGAGCAATTCTTCGATTTGAGCTGGATCAGTAGCATCAGAAACGCATCCGGGACGTAATCCATCACCTAAACTCAAGGTAACATCATATGCAAATGCAATTTTTAAAAGCCGGTCAAATTCTTCATAAAGCGGATTTTCTTTTTTGTTATATTGCATCCATGCAGCTAACAGAGCACCGCCACGGCTTACGATTCCTGTAATACGATCTGGACTCATGGCCAACGCGTAACTGCCTTGAGTTACCCCACAATGAACCGTTATATAATCAATACCCTCAGCACATTGAGCTTCAATAATTTCAAAAAGAGAATTTGAACTCATGTCAAAAATGGGTTTACCTTGGCTGGCAAGTTCAGATGCAACTTGATAAATCGGCACTGCTCCCACCATAACCGGCGACTTTTCCAAAAACATCTTACGAATTTGAATCAGGTCGCCTCCAGTAGAAAGGTCCATAATGCTATCCGTGCCAGAAAGAATCGCTTCATCCAGTTTTCGTTTTTCAAGTTCTAAATCTATTTGTTCCAGTGAGGTTCCAAGATTTGCATTGACTTTGGTTTTTAACCCCTGTCCAATACCTTTGGGGACAAAATAATGATGAGTATTTTTAGGAATCACGATATGGCCATGTTCAATTCCAGTACGAATTATTTTTGGGTCAAGTCCTTCATAGCTTGCGACAATTGCCATGTCTTCAGTAATTTTTCCCGATTTGGCCATGCTGAGTTGTGTCATATTTATGTAGTCTCCAGTTTTATTTTATTTTTAACCACGAAAATCACGAAAATCACGAAATTTTTTTTTATTCAATTATATATTCATTAATTCTTTCCGTGTATTCCGTGCCTTCCGTGGTTAAAGTTAAACCGTTCCATAGGTTTCCAGTAAAGTACTTTAATACGCGTATAAATGCGGTTACCGTGCGTTTTCGATGACTCAATCAATGAATACATACATGGCACCACAACTAATGTTAAAAATGTAGCCATACACAGCCCAAATATCACCACAATTGCCATTGTTCTCCAGAATTCGGTTGCTTCACTAGCAAAAGACCATGCCATTTTATGAAAATCATAAGACACACCCGTTACCATAGGGATTAAGCCCAACACTGTTGTGATTGCAGTTAATAGGACAGGCCTTAACCGTGTTGCACCTGCATACACGCAAGCATCAATGACAAGCATACCTGTATCCCGCAATCGATTGGTGTAATCGATCAGCACAATTGCATTGTTGACTACTACGCCAGCCAGAGAAATGACTCCAATACCTGTCATAATAATTCCAAATGGCGCTTGAATTACAGATAAACCTAAAAATGCGCCGCCTAAAGACAAAATAACGGATGTCATGATAATTACCGGTTGAATTATAGAATTAAACTGCACCACAAGAATCAAAAAAATAAACCCCACTGCAATCATGAATGCTCGCATTAAAAAATCCTGAGATTCCTGTTGTTCTTCCTTTTCACCGGTAAAATCAATACGGTACCCATCTGGAATCGTAATTTTTTTCAATAATTCTTCAGCTTCAAGCCGAGCAACGGCTGCTGGCTTTTTGTTTTCATCCACATTGGCTTTCACTGTAACCACTCGTCTGTGATTGACTCTGCTGATACTGCCTATAGTTCCGGAATTTTCTATTTTGGCAATTGTGGTTAACGGAACCATCTGGCCTGATGGTGTTGGTAAAAGCAGTTGATGCAATACGTCTGTTTCTTTGAGATTGGATTCTGAAAACTTAACCGTAATATCATAATCATCATCTCCTTCCCGATAGGTCGATACGGCAAGGCCATTATACGCAATTTTTAATGCGAAACCGATAGTTCCAGTAGATAACCCAAAAAGTGCTGCTTTTTGACGATCAATCTGTATTCGGATACTTGGAATCCCTTCTTCATAATTATGCCGAACATCTTCAACAAAAGGAATTTTTTGAATCACTTTTGCAATTTGCTTTGCAAAGTTTCCCAAAACAAAAAAATCATCTCCCGAGACCTCAATATTTATGGCTGAACCTGTAGGCGGCCCTTCTTCTTGTTCATTGACGGTAATTTTTGCTCCCGGAATATCTTTTATCCGTTTACGAATTTCTTCCAAATCTCGTGAAGATGGGTAAGGCCGGTCAGCGTAATCTAAAAACTGAATACCAATATGATTGGGTTCATTTTCTTCAAAACCTTTAACTCCCGGATTTTCAATCGCCCGGGAATAGATATGTTCAATATTATTCAAATCACTTGGACCTGAGAATACGTCTCCAGATGCTTTTCGATGTTCTTGTAAATTCACTGCATAAGAAGTCTCCGATCCTGCAACTACCTTCATTTCAATAGTTTTCATGACCTGATCAATATAATCAAGATTCGCAGCTTCAGGGGGGCTTACATTGATGTACGCATTTTTAGGATCCCCTTTTGGAAAGAATTCAACCGGTTTTTGGAGTCCAATGATAAGCAGCCAGAGTTCAATTAAAACAATGACTACGGCCAACGCTATACATAAAACAACAAGCCGATGTCTTAAACATGATTTTAAAAACAAGGCATAATATTTTAGAAACCCTTTTGTAATATTAACAGGTTGCTCAGTAACCAATAAGGATGGATCAAGTTGATGCTCTCCTGTCGGTGAAGTTACCCGTTTTACTTTCATGAAAAAAGCACACAGCGCGGAATTCATCACTAAGGCTACGGTGAGACTTGATAGTAATGTAACAATCAACGTAATGGGTAAATATTTCATAAATTCACCCATAATGCCGGGCCAAAACAGCATAGGTAAAAATGCAGCAACTGTTGTTAATGTTGAACCAATTACCGGGTATGCTACCTCACTAGTTGCCTTCATAGCGGCTTCTACCACGCCAACTCCATGTTCCATAAATCGATAGATATTTTCAATAATAACAATCGCATTATCTACCAACATCCCCAACGCCAGCGTAAGGCTAAACAAAACCACCATATTTAACGTGATACCAAGTGCCTGTAAAATCACAAAAGCCAGTAGCATAGAAAGCGGAATTGCAAGGCTCACCAGAACTGCATTTCTAAATCCCATGACAAAAAATAATACGGCCACCACAAGAATCAAGCCGGAAATGATGTTGTTGTCTAAATCGGTAACCATGTTTCGTACATCTCTTGCCTGATCCATGACTTTTGCGATTCTTGTATCTTGAGGCCAAATCAGGGATCGCTTGGCAACAACAGCATCAACTTCCTCACAAATAGAAAGGATATTTTCACCAGTTCTTTTTTTCACAGAAATATTAATGGATTCAACACCATCTAATCGCGACCGGCCTGTTTCGTCTTTTAAGCCATCCACAATACTTGCGACATCTTTTAGATAAACAGGCCTTCCTTCATATGAACTGACCACAAGGCCGTAAATTTCATCAGGATTGCTAAATTCACCGGGTACCCGCAGTTGATACCTACCATCTCCAAGCTTGATCGATCCACCCGATGTATTTTGATTTTCCTGATTCACCACCTGTTGCAACAAGGTGATTGGAATTCGATAATAAGCGAGTTTGTCAGGGTCAACCTCAATTCGAATTTCCCGATCTCTACCACCAGTTATCTCAACTTCCAGAACGCCATTAATGCCTTCAATGTCATCTTTTAAGTCATCTGCTAACTCTTTTAAACATTTATTCCCGCAGGTACCGCTCAGACAATACACCACAATGGGTATTTCAGAAAAATTCACCTCAAACACCGCAGGCTCATCTTCTAAATCGACAGGCAAGTCACGTTTTGCCTCGTCAACTTTGTCTTTGACCTTGCGTAACACGTCATCGATATCTGTTCCGGCAATAAACTCAACATCTATCTGAGAAGTGCCTTCAGAACTTACCGACTTAATTTTTTTAAGTTTTTCAAGGCCTTTTAATTTTTTTTCAATGGGAATCGTAATGGAGGTTTCCATGTCTTTGGAAGCAACCCCTTTATATGTGGTTGAAACAAAGACATGCGGAATGGTGATATCCGGGAAGCTCTCTCGCGGAAGCGTCAGATAACTATACATACCCCAAACACATATAATCACGCACAATACCAGAACACTTAACCTATTTTTTACAGCAGTATCTGAAATAATCATTGGATAACGAACTTTTCTTGAGATTCAGAACGAATGACGTTGACGGGTTGATCCTGAGCTAAAAAGCGATTGCCTGTCATAATTAGGTGATCCCCACTATTCAGACCTTGTTTGATTTGAATCCAGCCTTTTTCCTGAATACCTAAAGAAACTGGAACCAGACTCGCTTTTTTATCTTTCTCCACATAGACAATATGACGTTGATCAATGGAAATAACAGAATAAATTGGAACTGCAATTGCATCCGGGATTTGTTTTTTAACGATTTCAACCCGAGCAAACATATCTGGCAGAATGAGATGATCTGAATTATCAATCACTAAAACCAAATCATAAAGCCTTGCCATAGTGTCTGCGGTTTTTGAAAGAAAATATTTCTTTCCTGTAAATACTTTTTGAGAAAGCGCATCAATAGTTACCTGAAACGTATCAAGCCTACGAACATCATCCACATCAGACTCAGGAATACCTACTTTGACTTTGATTTTGTCTATCTGTAAAATTTCCATCAGTTTTGTTGACATATTGACCAGTTGTCCCTCTTCTACAAACATATGATTCACAATTCCATCTATAGGCGCTTTGACTCGACAACGTTCCACGTTTAACTTTGCCGTGTCCATTTGTGCGCGATAATTTTCAACCTGAGCTAATATTTCATCAAGTTGTGATCGAGTGGAAAACTGATCTTTATATAATTGCTGAATCCTAAGCAGGCTTGCATTTGCAGCATCATACGCAGCCTTAGCGGAATTATAGGCATTTTCATAATCCCGGGCGTCAATTTGAACAAGCATTTCATTCTTTTGAACCGGGCGCCCTTCTATTACCCTTTTTTCCACCACAGTGCCATTCACTTCAGATAACAAATCTAAGGCAACCCAAGCCTGAACAATGCCCGGAAACGTAATCGTATCTTTGAGTTTTACAGGATAAAGTTTTAGAGTCTCAACATTGATTACCTGCACTTCTTTACTAATCTGACTTTCTTTTTCTGTTTTAATCAGCTCAGCTTTGGATTTTATTTTTCCAGAAAGAACAATAATCACGGTGATCATACTGATGACCAATACGGATGGCAATAGCCTCCATATCCATATAATTCCTCTACCAATTGTTGATGGGTGATTCTCATACTCATCATGGCTTTGCATAACAATATCCTTAATTACTATGTTTAGGGTTGGGTCATTGCAACCACAGAAAACACGGAATACACGGAATACACGGAATAAAAGAAAAAATCTTTATGTATATAAAAAAATCCCGTGGTTTCCGTGGTTATTATTTTTCAAGCAATGCGTCAATTTCTGAAGACAATGTGCCTTTTGCTTTGCTGATATTGAGTAATGCTAGTTGAAAGTCATACTGCACTTCTGATAACTGCCTTTCAGTATTAGACAATAACGTATTCGCTTCCATAACGTCAACACTATTTGCTAATCCATATTGAAATTGCCGTGTAACCGCATCATAATTTTCCTGAACATACTTCAGTTGATCCACTAAAGACAAAAGCAGGTTTTGTTGTCTAATAGAATCCAGATACGCTTGTTCCACTTCAATTGAGACACCCTTTCTGAGTTCTTTTTCTCTTAATTTCAATTTATAAAGCATCATCATGGATTCTGAAACAATTGTTTTACGATACCCGCCATCATAGAACAAAAAATTAAATTTTAAAGCAATTTGAAAATTGTCGTGGTCTTCAAAAAAAGAATCCGGTCCCCCATCAATGTACTGATAACCGCCTTCGATGGAACCTTCAGGCCAAAATGCACCTTCATTCCATGTAATCATAGACTCCATTATTTTTTTTTCAGAAGCAAGCGCTTTAAATTCAGAGCGTTCATTCAGAGCATCTTGTTTTAGAATAGAAAGTGTTTCTGGACTAGTCGGTATAGGCGGCGTATGTACAGGCTGAATCAGCGAATACGGTTCTGGAAGACATAACTGATTTGTAAGTATTGATTGTGCCAGTGTAAACATTCCCAACGCATTGAGAAGATTGGTTTTGGCTTGAGACAATTCGGCTTCAACCCGATACAAATCAAGTTTGGTAACTGTTTCTAACTTTAATTGAGCCATGACCGATTCTCTATGTTTTTCAAGTCTTGTAACATCTGCTTTTACGATTTCATAACTTTTTTTTGATTTCAATACATTGTAAAAGTCTGTAGCGACTTGAAAAAGTACTTCGGATTTTAACCCAAGCAGCTCATACATCCGCTGTTTTCGATCCTCTTCTGACACTTTATACGCTGTAACTTCTCTGCCGCTCAAACTAAAATTTTGAAATACGGTTACCCCCCATGGATTTGTCCAGTCTGGATTATTGCCCGATACATCAAACATGCGCGAATAATTTCCATATAGTGAAAATTTGGGCACAAGAGCTGAAAACGCTTTTTGTCTTGTTAAGCCTGCAATATCTGCATCTGCCTGTGCGGATTGCAATTTTTCTGATGTTGTTAGAGCAATTCGATATAAATCAACTAATGAATAGGATTCTTCAGCAGTACATTGTATTGACCACAGCAGAAACAACAGAACGATTGAGCATTTTTTTTTCATAAGTAAAGCATATCCTTGCCTTTAATATATATTTTTTTTGCGGATTCATTTGAATTTTTGTTTGTATATCACATTACAGTTATCTGTCAATAGCGAGCAGAAAGCAGAAGAGCAGCGATTCAGAGCGAAAATAAAAAAAAAGTTTTTAAAAAAGGAAAAAGGAAAAAGTGTAAACCTCTCCTTATACTCTGGTACAATTACGCTGGTCCGTACCAGAATTTTTTTTAAATTTTTTTATACTAATTTTTTATGTTATTCCTTTTGGTTTTTACTCTTTAAAATTAAGAGGTTTAGAGTTACCCTGTATTCTGGAGCAGGTGTCTCCTTGTTTTCTTATCCATAACGAAATTGGACTTTTCGAGCAAGCAGAGCTCTCAGCTTTTTCATCTGGAGTTTGTTATGCCTCATTTCTCCGAGCATATATGACCACAGATGTTTTAGGGTCTTTTTTCCCTGACTTAAAAAGTCAGTCACCTCACTGCTCAATTCGAACAGTTGGTT